>JAISDM010000083.1 GCA_031264885.1 Peptococcaceae bacterium
TTTCTTTTTCTAAAATTACCCGCATTTCTGTGGTAATCATTTCTATTATGGAGCGGGTGATGGGAATCGAACCCACGTAGCCAGCTTGGGAAGCTGGTGCTCTGCCATTGAGCTACACCGGCATCGTTATGAAAAACATTCTACCCGGTATGCGGGCATTTGTCAATCAGTCGAAAAAATTCAACCTGTACAATTGGGCATATCCGTTCTTCGTCATTACGGGTCGCGTCTCGTCATTCCGGCTTTATGCCGGAATCCAAAAATGATAAACCAAGGAACCTAGATTCTGGGACAAGCCCAGAATGACAAAAATATAGCGTCGAAATAACAATATATGGTAATTTTCGGACAGTCTGGCCCGGAATCCGGAACCGCTCATATTTATTCGGGTACGTCCCGTTACCAGCCGAGGATTTTCAGATATTCCCGCGAAAGGCGGGCATTCTCGATGGAGGGAATGCCATAATGTTCGTCTTGTTCCACAACTACCCACTGTGCGCCCGCCTGTACCGACGCGGCGAGGATCGGCTGCCAGACTTGCTGGCCGAAGCCCACCGGTCGAAACTCAAACACACCGGAACCGTTCCCGGCCGCCTCACTCTCAATGCCGATCAGCTTATACAGATTCTTAGGCTTCCCCTCCATGATAAAATCCTTCAGGTGGACGATGGGGCAGCGCCCGGTGTAACGTCGGACTACCTCGGCGGGATCCTCCCCAACCACCTTGATCCAGCAGGTGTCGGGCTCGGCGGCAAGCGCGTCGGGCGGCACTTGCCTGTAAATGTCGTCAAAGCCGCTGCTGCCGTCGGCCAGCGTGACGAACTCAAAATCATGGTTGTGGTACAGAAGCTGAAGGCAGTATTATTGCATCACCCTGCCCACGCGCGTCAACTCCGCAAGTACGGTTTGATAACCCGGGGTAAAGTGGCGGAACTGTTCCGGCAAGTAAGGCGCCGCGATAAAACGGCAGCCGATGGCGGCATACTCCTTCGCCGTCTGCAGCGGATTTTCGATCATTTGATCAAGGGGCACATGGGCGCAGACAGGCGCCAGTCCAATCTCATCCAGCGTATCGCGGATGAATTCCGGCGCCAGGCCGTAAGTGCCGGCCAATTCAACGCCGTCATAGCCATAATCTCGCATCCGCCGCATTACGGTGGGGAACTGCGACGGCGTTTCCTCCAGCATGTCGCGAAGGGTGTACAGCTGAATGCCAACAGGCAAAGTATTCAAAGCGCAAACCTCCTGTCTTATTGCGGCGGCAGAGTCCGTTTATTCTCTGGAACCGCTGTAATGAATGCAGAACTCGAATCAGTCGTCCAGGGTCCGTTCCTGGCCGGTGGCAGAATAAGCGGACGGGGCAATGGGGGCGGGCCGGCCGCAGGTGGTGGTCATCTCGTAGATTTTGCCGGTTTGGCAGGACTCCTGGATGCCGTGAATGATCTCGATGGAATGATAGCCGATATCCGCGTGGCAGCGGGGACGGCGCTTGTTGATCAGGGCGTAGCACATATCCGCCAGGCCCACACCCCGGCAGGCGCTGTAGAATCCGTGCAGCAATGGCAACTCTACCGTTTGGGGCGGTGTGAACTCAACAAGCTGCTGTACGTCGTCGTCTTCTCCCCCGGCTTTCGCCACAGATCCGCTGCCCGGCTGCATACCGGGCATGAGCGTCTCCATGTCGGGGGCCGCGCCGGCGCGGGTAACACTGAGACGGGCGTTGGTCATGTTGGGATCCCCCAGTTTCATGGCGCCGTCGGTTCCAGTGACCACAAAGCTCTGACTCAGGTAGGAGTCGGAGGAGATGTGGAAGGTACCCAGCACGCCGTTTTCGAACTCCAGGGCGGCCAACAGAGTGGTGGGTGTGTCCACCGTAAAGGTCTCGCCGTAGCGGGGATGTTGGGGATTGGTAAAAACCCGCCGGGGGTTCAGGTTGCCGCCGAAGCCTGTGACCCGCTTCACCGAGCCGAAGAGATTGATCATCTCATGGAGGTAATATCCGCCCAGGTCGAAGGGGAATCCCCCGCCGCAGTGCAGTGGAAAAAAGAAGTGTTTGGGCTTGGTGTCGAAGAAAGGGGATTCGGGCTGGTACCGCATGGTGACCTGGGCGTGAACGGTCACCGGGGCGCCGATCAGGCCGTCGTCCAGGTATTTGCGGGCCGACTGCTCCCACGCGCCCAAAAAAGTGTCGGGGGCGGTGGCGTGCAGCACGTTGTACTCCTTCATCAGGCGCATCAGTTCGGTGGCTTCCTCAAAGGCCGGGGCCATCATTTTTTCACAGTACACATGCTTGCCGTGTTTCATGGCCGCGCCGCTGATCTCGAAATGAGACTCGGGATAGGTGAGGTTGACCACGATCTCGATCTCGGGATCATTCAGGATCTCATCCACCGTCATCTTGCGGACGCCGTAATGATCGGCCATCCACTGAGCCCGGGCGTCGATTTTATCGGCCGCGCCCACAACGTCGATCACCGCGAACCGGTTGACCATGGTGTCCATATAGGCTGACTTGCAGATTCCGCCGCAGCCGATGACACCCACTTTAACCCTTTTCATAAATTTCGCCTCCTAAAGCGTCGTTACGACGCTTAATATCAATATTTCCGGGAAAGCTGCGCCTCGGCCTCATCCCTTGTGATTTGCCGCTGATTGTAAAGCGCCATAATCTGTACATCCTTATCCCGCAGTTTGTAGAGGATTCCAATGACGGGAATGGCGATGGCCAGGCCGATGATGGGCATCAAGGTGAACATCTTCCAAAGACCGTCCATAGCGGGCGCGGCCTGCCGGGACGCCGCGCCGTCATAGCCGATGACCGTCATCAGTACGCCGATAATTCCCGCGGAAAAGGCGCTGGTTAGCTTGGCCGAGAAGGTTTGGATGGAGAAGGTAATGCCCTCAGCCCGTTTGCCGGTTTTGTAATTGCCGTACTCCACACAGTCGGCCGCGAACATGCCGCTCATGGCAAAGAAGGCGCCAAAGCCCAAGTTGCGCAGTACGTTGAATACGAGGAACAGCGGCACACTGCCGTACCCGACGAAATAAGCTGTGGCGCTGAAAATCAGGTTCATGGAAAGACCCGTCAGCAGGATATAGAATTTATCGGCCTTCTTGTTGAGGATAGGTATCAGGAAGGAATCAATGATCATGGGCAGAGTCATGGTAACCATCACCGCCGGAATCATCTGAGGACCGCCCAGCATGTACTTGCCTATGTAACCGTTCATGCTCATTACCGTGTTTGTCAATGAGCAGACAATCATGGCGACATAGAAAATGAGAAGGTATTTGTTGCCGCTCAGGTAGGTGAATATATCTTTGAGAGACGCGCCGCCTTCGCCGCCGCCGGCGCGGAAGCGTTCCCTGGCGAAAATATTCAGGGGAAACATGAGAATGAAGCCGGCAATCGCGAACAGAATGGCGGCTGTGAACCAGCCCACGGCCATAATGGCAGGCATGACAGCCATGCTGAGCGCCAGCATGGAGAAAGCCGACGCCATACGCCCGATGCCCATGATCAGAGTACGCTCCTTGATGTTGTTGGTCATGACTGTAGCGAGGGCGAAGATGGGTACGTCGGTGATGGTATACAGCATGTCGTATAGCAGATAGGTCACACAGGCGTAGGCGATCTGCGCGCCGCCGGCTAAGCCCTCCGGCATACCGAAGGTGATGATGATGCTGATGGGAACGCCGACAGTGGCGATGCGGATCCACGGTTTGAATTTGCCGCCTTTGAGATTCATTTTGTCCACAATAATGCCGAACAGCGGGTCGTTTACCGCGTCCCAGACGCGGGCCAGCAGCAAAATAACGCCCACCGCCGCTGGGGTCATGAAGCGGTAATCTGTATAATAGAGCATGAGGTACTGCGCCACAAGAACATAAACGATGTTTTGCCCGATAAAGTACAGCCCATAGGAGCCCCGCTCCATCAATGATGTTTGGTATGACTGTCTGGTCTTTTCCTGGGTGTCCATGCGCTTCCTCCTTTTTCCCTCCGCCGGACCGGTTCGGTCAGATTCCGGTCAGCGTCCATATTTTTCGAGCAGATTAAACAGGATTCTCGTGGTCTTTGTGGATGGTTCGCCGTTCATCAGCCATCCTTCAAACTCTCCCGCCACAGAGCCCTCAAAGCCGTAATCCTTAAGCCGCGTGAAGATTTCTTTATAGGGAGTGTTGGGCTCCTCGCCGTTTTCGTCAAACATATGGGCCTTGCCGTGACAGTGTACCGCATATGGGAGCAAGGGTTCCAGTGTGGAAAGTTCGTTGGTCTGAATCTGTCCCGGCGCGTTGGGTCCTTGCCAGCAGGAGAAATCAGGCACCAGACGGAACCAGGGTGAGTTGACCGTTTCGAGGGCCTTCAAATAATATGCGGGGGGATGAGGGGCGTGGAGTTCGACGCCCCAGATGACGCCATATTCCTCTAACGCGGGCAGTACCGCGTTTACGTAGTCAACCAGGATGTCCACCGGATCGGCGTTAAAGGCGGGACGCATAATTTTCGCCCCCAAACAGGCGGTCACAGCGATCATTTTTTTAGCGTTGTGAATCATTTCCTCCTGAGTCTGAGGACGGTCACTGCGGATGTTTTTGCCAAAATAGCAGCTAAAGCAGAAAATTTCCATACTCAGGGAGGCCACCAACTCTCGGATGCGCTTCAAATCGTCCAGTGAGGGGTTGGGCCATCCGGGGATATGCTGTTCACCAATAATCTCCACGCCGTCGCATCCCATTTCGGCGCAGCATCGGATGGCGTCATAGACATCCATTCTACCGGCGTGGATGTCGGCGCCAAATGAGTAAAGAGACATTCCCAGTTTCATGACTTCACCTCCAATTCGCCGGTCAGCCGGTAGGGCAGGGTGTCGTTGGGGAACCCGTAGCTGAATGTGGTGCGCATATCAATATCTACGTTGATTTGGTTTTTTTGGGTCAAGACATCGGCCAGCGCCTGATCGGTCAGGAATATCTCAGCCGCTTCACCCATGCCCCACCACAGTTCGTGAAGGTTTTTGGCGTAAGCGGCGGGGATTCTCTGACCCCGCAGGGAGAGGAATGTGTCTTCTTCCGGCACGCGGCGCCCGTTGATGGTCAGACGGATGAAGGATACCGCCGATAAATAAGTTCCTGTATACCAGGGATTGCGGATACACAATCGCCATTCTCCATCCGCAGCTTCTATCGCGTCGCAGGCGAAAAGGTCGCGTTGGGCAACCCGGGAGAATACAAAGATTCCCTGTTTGCCCCGGTCGGACTGGTTCCTGTTGATCTTCGGCATTTCCGTTGACATATGAATCCCTCCTTTAAATAAACCAACTAGTTGGTTTATTTTTGAGGTAAGGATACCACGCGCCCAAATGAATGTCAATAGCAAAATTATTTGAAATAATTGACAACGAATGGGATTCGCGGTATCCTAAAACAAACTATACGGTATAATTTGATCGGAGGTTTTGCCTTGGCCAGAAATACGGAGCTTGGCGAGAAAGGAAAGCTCACGAGGGACCGGCTGATTATATACGGGTTTTCCCTGTTCATGAAGGAGGGCGTGGCCGATGTCTCTCTGGATGATATCCTGAAATACAGCGGTGTAAAGAAGGGCGCTTTTTATTACTATTTCGACACCAAGGAACAGTTCTTGCAAGCGTGTTTCGTCGAGTGTTACCTGCAGCCGGTGACCCAGGTGCTGGAGGAGTTCAATGAGCACGAACCCTGTTCCATCGCGGATATCTTATACTTTTTCACATACTTTGCCGTCCGTGTTAAGGAGAAGATGGACGCGCGGCTGGGCGAATGCAAGGTGGAACTGGATGATATATATTTCAACATCTCGTATCTGTCCCGCAAGGACAACTTTATGGCGGCGCATTACTCTGATTTCCATGAGCAGCAGCGTCTTTATGTGGAGCGCTGTCTTGTGAACATGCGCGGCGGCGGATTGGTCGATCATGATATTAATTGCGGGGAACTGGCAAAAATGATGTGCAATTGCCGGGAGGGCACATTCATGATGTGGTCCAAGCAGAAGAACGAGGATTTTGACAGTACCATGGCTACCTTTATGCGTTACTTCGAGCGGATGCTTGGGATGCGTTCCAGTTAATTATGGCAAAAGCAAGGGGATAATGTTGCTTTCGGACGGTCCCGGGCGGCAGAATGCCGCCCCTGCGGCATTCTGCCGCCCGGGATCGCCCGGAAACGCAATAATTCTTGCGCGAAACACAACATGGCAACGCGCCTTAAATATTGCCGGGCTTGTCTATCCTCTGTCATTCCGGCTCAATCAAAAATAACTGGTCTTCACGTGCTTGCCCATTTTTTCAAGGTTCTCCGCCAGCTCCCGCACCAGGCGCATTTTTATGGAAAAATTGATCGGCAGGCGCGGGTTTTGGTGCGCGGGATTGACCGCCTTGCCTACAAAGAAGTTGATGTCGGTCGCTTCCTCAAACAGCATAACGGCGATTTGCGACGCGCCGTCCCGCTTGCGGACTAAGTCATAGTAATTGCATTCCCCTTGCAGATGCTTATAGGAGTACTCCAGGACTTTGCCGATGGTAACCACGCCTTCGGTCGCCAAATCCACGCCTTCGATGCTGGCGGCAGGCGGGATATCCGGATCCTGATCCTTCCCCGGCAAGTCCGCGACCACTCTCTTGCCCAAGTATTCCGCCGTGAGGCCGGCGGTGGTGCCGCCGCACACAATATGCCGCCCCGCTTTCCCAAAGAACAGATCCATCATCTTCTCCACGTCTTTCGGATTCTGAGGCGGGCCGATCATCAGGTTGACCGGCCTGCGGCGGCGTATTTTGATGGTGCATACCGTGGCGTCGTCGCCGGGACGCTCGTCATAAAAAAACTTGCATTGCTCCAGCAGCGCGCTCGTCAGCGTGTGCGCGGTATATTCGCTTTTGTACAGTCCCTCCATAAAGCCGATGATATCCGCGCGGCGCCAGTCAAGATTGAACGCCTGCCCCACGCCGGCGTGTTCCACCCCGTCGCTGACGATGATGAAAGCGTCGCCTTCCTGTATGGCAAGCTCAGAGATATAGATGGTTTTTTTCTCAATGGTCTGGGATATGGACGGAAACTCGTAATGTTTCCCGTCGCGCAGCAATATGACGGCCGGGTTGTCGAATTGGATAATTTCAGCGTGGCTGTTGTTCACAATGCGTATGACGCTGAAAGTCGAATAGGCGACTCCCCGCACGCTGCACACCGGCAAAGTGGCGGCCATCGCGGATATACACTCGGCGAGGGGCATATTCTGAGCGATCATCGTCGAGATGATTTTGGCCGTAAGGGTGGATAGAATACAGGCTTTGACCCCGCTGCCCAAGCCGTCCGCCAGCACCGCCACGGTGGTTTTTTCATCCGGGTTGATGACCGCGACGCTGTCGCCGCACAGTTCCTCCCCGTATTTATTCAAACTTTGCCATGCCACATCAGTACACAGGCTGATCATTGCGCAGCGTCTCCTTCAATTTGGTCAGGGCGATTTTGGTTTCGGCGGTGGTTTCCCCCAGAAGCGAGGCTATCTCCTGCACCGTGCGCATTTGCTTATCGATGACTTCATCGGTAACGCGAATCGTCTGGTCGGCCATTTCCCGGCGGACGGCGCGCGCGTTTTCCGTGTCGGTGATGTCCTTCATGATGCCGATGATCACTCCGTATTCCTCGTCCCGGACGACCGTAAGCTTTATGAAGCGCCCGTATTCAGCCAGATATTCCCGGCTGTCGCCCTCGCCCGGCGCGTCCAGAAACAAGGCCGGATCCATCAGGCTGGTCACACCGCGCGACAGTATGTCCTCCTCGCGCTTCACATTCAAAATACGCCGGGCCGCTTCGTTGATTTGCCGCACCTCCAAATCCTCGTTCAGCACGATGATGCCATTGGGGGTGTTTCTGATGATCACATCGGAGAAAGACTGGGCTTTGCTCATCAGATAAGGCAGACACATCTCCAGAGTGGCCTTGCCTTCCAGCACCGCGGCGGCCTTCTCACGGCAGGTGTCGTAACCGCAGCTGCCGCAGTTCAACTCATCCTCCGGTTTTGTTTTGCCGATTTTTTGCAAAACCCCGGTGATGGCTTTCTCGCCGAAGACCGGACGCGGCTGGAGGTTCAGCCGCAGATGTTTCTCCATTTCCTCCGCGGCCAGGGGCTCCACCTCGAAATCCGCGCCGGGAGCGCAGGCGTGTACCTGAGCGGTTCCCCGTACCAGCCCCGCCTCCCGGCTCATGCAAGGCCCGCCGATACAGCTGCCGCTGCACGCGCTCATCTCGATGAAGCAATGCTCCAGCCCCCCCGCGGCGATATCTTTCAACGCGGCGATACAGTGGTCGATGCCGTCTATCGCGATATAGTTGTAGTCCGGGTTAGACTGCCGCATGGTGCGCAGTATGCCGCCGACGGTGGGGAACAGCCGGGTTTTGCCCTCGGCGTCTTTGGTCCTGTCCTCCTGTCCGCGCCGCCTGTCCGCGGGCAATTCTATGCGCGCCTCAATCAGCCAGGCGTCCAATTCCTCAAAGGTCAGCACACAGTCTACATAATCAGGATACCGCTCCGCTTCCGCTTTCTTTGAGATGCACGGCCCGATAAAAACGACCTTCGCCCCGGGATACCGCTTGCGGATGCTGCGCGCGTGAGCCTGCATGGGGGATATGACCGGCGCCATATAAGGCAGAGCGCCGGGGTAATGCCTTTCTGCCAGCATGTTCACCGTATGGCAGCAGGTCGAAACGATCACGCTCCGCTCCCCCGCGCCGACCATGGCGTCGTATCGCTGTTTGACCAAGGTGGCGCCCAGGGCGGTTTCCATCGCCCCGGCAAAACCCAGTTTCTTCAAGGCTTGTTCCATATCCTCAATGCCGGCGCCGGGATAATTGGCCACGAAGGACGGCGCCAAACTGACATACACGGGAACGCCGCCCCTGAGCAGCTCTTGCGCTTTCGGCAGGTCGTTTTGGATGCGCTTGGCGTTTTGAGGGCAGCTGACAAAGCAGCGCCCGCAAAGGATGCATTCCTCCTGCATGACCGCGGCCTGATTGTTCGAAACCCGAATGGCCTTCACCGGGCAATTCCGGATACATTTGTAACAATGCTTGCAATCGGTCGCCTTTAGTTCCAGATATTCCGTCATTTCCCCGTCTCCTTTTGGTTCGGCCTCATTCTGCTTCATTCTGCCCGGAATCCAAAATATGGTTCACAACCCGCTCTAATTGGGAAAGAAACATTTTTTCCAGCGAGCCAAAGTTATGGCCCGCCTGATAGATGAGGACATCGCTGAAATCCGGCCCCTGCCCGCAGCGCTTCTGGGTCAGCCCGTTTCTGCGAAGCAAGTCCTCCGGCATGGGGGAAGCCCACATATAAGCGCCGGGGACTCGGGCCAAAATATCCAATTGACTGCCGCGCCCGTAAACGTGGATCTTTCTGTCGCCGCGGGTCCGGCCGGTTTCCGTTTCGGCCATGTTCTGAGGCATACGCGGGATGGCGGTGTCCCCGTGGATGATCTCTGTGTACGAACCCAATTCCGCCGCGTCAATGCTCTCCTTCCCGGCCAGGGGATGATCGCGGGACAACAGCAGCAAGTAATGGAATTCCAGCAGCGGACGCCACAGCAGTTCGTTTTCTTCCAGCATATTGGTGAAATAGTTCCGATACTCGGTTTTGCAGCGTATGACGCCGAAATCGGAATAGTCTTCGGCCACATGCTTGATGGCCAGTAAGGCGTTTGTCTCACAAAAATCCATGTCGAGCGCTTTTCCGTCCTCCAAATGAGTCAAAAAGGTGGTAAAAGCGTCCGCGACATAGCTGGCGCGCGGCACGGAAACCCGCAGGCTCTGCACGTCCCTTTTTTCTTCGCGCCCCAACGCTTCCAGTTCTTCGTACTGCCGCAGGATGCTCTTGGCGCGGCGCAAGAACTCCCTCCCCTTGGATGTGGTCTCGGTGCCCATGGATGTGCGGCGAAAGATAACGATGTTCAGCGTTTGTTCCAATTCTTTGATCGCCTTGCTCAAATTGGGCTGCCCCATGTACAGGTTGCACGCCGCCTGGGAGATAGATCCGGCCCGGTCAACCTCCAGCACGTACCGCAGATGCTCAATATTCAAATTTCTCACCCCTATGCCTATGCCTTGGGCAGTACCGGTATACCCGGATTACCCGCGTCCCTGTCCGCCGCCGCGGATTTTTTTACCGCGGCGTTTTTTCTTTCCAATTTTTCCGCCAGATGACGGGACAACAGCGCCAGCTGGGACGCCATATTCTCATTCTGCACAAGGACGTCTTCCGGCGCCCTCAAATGGGTGGGCGCAAAATTCCAGATGGCCCAGATCCCGCTTTTGACCAGAACGTCGCAAACCTCCTGCGCGTATTGCGCCGGAACGGTGATGATGCCGATATGTATATTCATCCTTCGGCACAGCGACGGGAGTTTGGACATGGGAAAAACCTTTTTGTCGTCCACATCGACGCCCACAACGGATTTGTCCTTATCAAAGGCCGCCACAATGCTCATGCCGTGTTCCGCAAACCCCTTATAAGAGAGCAGCGCCTTGCCCAGCTTGCCCGCGCCCACCAAAATCGCGTCCTTGCTGTTGTTATAGCCCAGACATTCTCCGATGCTGTTCAGCAGATCCTCCACGTCAAAACCCTTGCGGGGCTTGCCCGGGATGTTGCTGACCGCCGCCAGATCCTTGCGCACCTGTATCTCGTTGAGTCCCATTTCCCTGGCGATGGAAGGCGACGAAACATAGGCGGTCTGCAGCCCACGCAAATAATTATAGTAACCGGATAACCGCTTGAACGTCTGCAAAGGCAGCACGCCGCCCTTCGTTATTTGTTCCTCCATCCGCGTACCTCCTTGTGAATATTATAAAAGATATCGATAAGTAATTATCGATATCTTTTATAATATTCCTCTTTATTATGAATGTCAAGTCCTTCGATAAAAATTTATCGGTTCG
>JAISDM010000085.1 GCA_031264885.1 Peptococcaceae bacterium
CTTTACCCCATGATATGCGCGTCTATGGCGGCGGCGGCGGTTTTGCCGGCGCCCATGGCCAAGATCACGGTGGCGGCGCCGGTTACGGCGTCGCCGCCTGCGTAAACGCCTTCGCGGGAGGTCAAGCCCGTGGCCTCGTCCGCCGCGATGCCGCCCCATTTATAGGTGTCCAGCCCTTTTGTGGTGGATTTGATCAAGGGGTTCGGCGACGTGCCGATGGCCATGACGACGCAGTCGGCCTCTATGGTGAGTTCGCCGCCTTCGATGGGAACCGGTCTGGCCCGGCCCGATTGATCCGGCTCTCCCAATTTCATCTGCTGACAGAGGATCCGCCGGACCCAGCCCTTGTCGTCGCCGGCGATGGAAAGCGGGTTGGTCAGCATCTGGAAATAGATTCCTTCCTCTCTGGCGTGTTCCACCTCTTCCAGACGCGCGGGCAGTTCTTTTTCCGAACGGCGGTAGACGACGGTCACATCCGCGCCCAGGCGTTTGGCGCATCGGGCGGCGTCCATGGCCACATTGCCGCCGCCCACCACCACCACGTTTTTGCCTTTTTGGACGGGTGTGGCGCTGTCTGCCAGGTACGCCTTCATTAAGTTGACGCGGGTCAGAAACTCATTGGCCGAATAGACGCCGTTGAGATTTTCTCCCGGAATGTTCATGAACATGGGCAGTCCCGCGCCGGATCCGATGAATACAGACTCGAACCCCTCTTCTTCCATCAGTTCGTCGACGGAAAGGGTCTTGCCCACCACGGTATCCACGACGACTTGAACCCCGATTTTTTTCAGCGCCTCGATCTCCCTTTGCACGATGGCTTTGGGCAGCCTGAACTCGGGGATTCCGTACACCAGCACGCCGCCGGGCAAGTGCAGCGCCTCATAAATGGTTACCGAGTAGCCTTTTTTCGCTAAATCTCCGGCACAGGTGAGACTGGCCGGGCCGGAACCCACCATGGCCACCTTATGGCCGTTGAGCCGCGGTTCCGCGCCTTCGTTCCCGGCGCCGGCGTGATCCGCCACGAACCGCTCCAGCCGGCCGATGGCCACCGCTTCCCCTTTTTTGCCGCGCACACAGTGTTTTTCACATTGGCTTTCCTGGGGGCATACCCGGCCGCATACCGCCGGCAGCGAATTCGTTTTTGAAATAATTTGATAGGCGGAATCGAAATCCTTTTCCGCCGTTTTTCGAATAAAATCAGGAATCTCCACCTGAACCGGACAGCCCGAAACACATGGCTTATTTTTGCAGCCCAGGCAGCGCTGGGCCTCGTCGACCGCCTGCGCCTCCGAATAACCCAGAGCCACTTCGGAAAAATTCCTGCTGCGCTCCTGAGGCGACTGTGTGGGCATCTCGTTTTTCTTCAAAGACATGTTAGGCATGTGAGTTCATCTCCATTTTAAAAAGATTACAAACCGCTTCATGGGCTTCCCGCTCAAAAGGTTTATACATCGCCGAACGCGCCATCGCCTCGTCGAAATCCACCGCGTGTCCGTCGAAATCCGGCCCGTCCACGCAGGCAAATTTCATTTGGCCCCCCACCGTCAGGCGGCAGCAGCCGCACATGCCCGTTCCGTCCACCATGACGGGGTTCATGCTGACCATCGTTTTGATCCCGTATTTCCGGGTCAGCTCGCAGACAAATTTCATCATGATGAGAGGACCGATGGCGACGACCTCGTCATATTGCTGACCGCTTTCGATGAGCTCCTTGAGGGCGTCGGTCACCAGCCCTTTTTGGCCGAAGCTGCCGTCGTCGCTGACCCGGATCAGCCGGCTGCTCCCCGCCTCAAACTCATCCTCCAGAATCACCAGATCCTTATTGCGGAACCCGATGACGGCGTGAACCTCCGCGCCCGAGCTGTGAAACTTCTTGGTTACGGGATAAGCGATGGCGCAGCCTACGCCGCCGCCTATTACGGCGACCTTCCCGAGCCCCTCCGTATCCGTCGCCTTGCCCAGCGGCCCCACGAAATCCGCCAAATGTTCCCCCTCGGTCATATGATTCAGGATCTCCGTGGTGGCGCCTACGATTTGAAATATAATCGTCACTGTCCCTTGATCCCGGTCGAAATCCGCGATGGTTAGGGGAATCCTTTCCCCGTCCTCTTGCGCGCGAAGGATGATGAATTGACCCGGCTCCGCTTTCCGGGCGACGGCCGGAGCGTGGATATCCATCAGAGTTACAGATGAATTGAGTTCTTTCTTTCGTAAAATTTGATGCATACGAACCGCGAACCTCCCTTTTTTTCCCTGTCATTCCGGGCTTGACCCGGAATCCAAGTCTCCCCGTTAAGCAGCAAAGCCTACGCGCCTCCCGGAACTCCCTGAATCATAGCCCGGAGTCCCCCGAGGCCCTCCTCGAAATTCACGCCGAATCGGTTGTCCGTACCCGCCTCCTTGGTACGCGCGATGCTGTCCACCGTAAATTTCACGGCAATTTCACCGGCCCGGGCCAAAGGGCAGCCATGCAGCAGCGCGGCTGTCAGCGCGCTGGCAAACACATCGCCGGTTCCGTGATACATAGGATCAATGCGAAGCTCGGAAGCAAACGCCCTCTCCCCGGTCCGCGCGTCCGAGACGACCGCGCCCAAGCGCTTCCCGTCAAAACTCACGCCTGTGATGACCACCCGCGCCGGCCCCAAACGGTGAAGCGCTTCAAGCATACGGTCAATCCCGGCCTTGTCATGAGGCCCCTCATGATAAGGCTCATCCAGAAGCAGCGCAGCCTCGGTTAAATTCGGGACGATTACATCCGCCTTAGCGCAGAGTTTGCGCATTGCCTTGGGAAAATCAGACGGAAAAATCGGGTACAGCTTCCCGTTGTCGGCCATAACCGGGTCTACCACCACCAGCGTGTCCTTGCCCCTCAACAGATCGAAGCATTCCGACACAATGTCCACTTGCTCCAGCGAGCCCAGAAAGCCCGTATAAATCCCGTCGAATTCCAGCCCCAGCCCGCGCCAGTGGCGAACCACAGGCATGACGTCCTGAGTCAGATCCCGATATGTATAGCCCTCGAACCCGCCGGTATGCGTGGAAAGAACCGCGGTGGGAATCACCGGCGTCTCAATCCCCGCCGCCGACAGGATCGGAAGCGCCACTGTCAGAGAACACCGCCCGAAACAAGAAATGTCATGAATCGCGGCCACCCGTTTTTGTCTTTGCATCTTAATCCGCCTCCCGTGGGCTCGCCGCCCAAATTTAACTGCCGGTTTAACTTTAACTTCAACTTCCGAAGAAAGCCAGCGCCGCCTTGTGCATCATGTACACATCCAATTTGGACACGACCTCGAAAGGAGCGTGCATCGAAAGCACCGGCGCCCCGATATCCACCACGTCCACATTCAGGTTGGCGATGAACTTCGCGATGGTTCCGCCGCCGCCCGCGTCCACCTTGCCCAGCTCGCCGGTTTGCCAAAGGATCTCCGACTGATCCAGCAGAGCGCGGATTTCGCCCACAAATTCCGCGCTGGCGTCGGATGTGTTGCTTTTGCCGGCGGAACCGGTATATTTGGTAATAACGACGCCCCGGTTGAGAAAGCAGGAGTTCCCCGGCTCGAATACACTGTGATAAGTGGGATCGAAGGCGGGGCTTACATCCGCGGAAAGGCACCTGGAATTGGCCCAAACCCGGTGCGCCCTGGTCTGTTCCAGCTCGGCCAATTGCTCGACCATCTGAGAGATCCAGGCGGATTGCATACCGGTGCTGCCATTGCTTCCAATCTCCTCCTTGTCCGCCCAAACCGCCAGAATCGTATGCTCCGGCGCTTCCCGCTCCAAAATCGCCGTCAAGGCGGGATACGCGCAAACCCGGTCGTCCTGGCCATAGGCCCCGATCATGCTTTGGTCGAAACCTATGTGCGCCGCTTTGAAAGCGGGCACCAGCTCCAATTCGGCGGATACGAAATCGGCTTCCACCAAATTATGTTTCTCGTAGAGCCAATTCATGATGTTGAGCTTCACCAGGTCGCTCTCCTGACTTTCCGGCTCATCCCGAAAGGGACGGCTTCCGATCAAAATATTCAAATCCTCGCCTCGGATGCCCTTCGCCATAGTCTTGGCCATTTGTTCCCCGGCCAGATGAGGCAGCAGATCCGTCACGCAAAACTGCGGTTCGCCGGCTTCCTCCCCTATGCGCAGATCCAGAACGGACCCGTCTTTCTTGATGATCCGGCCGTGGAGAGCCAAGGGGAGAGCGGTCCATTGGTACTTCTTGATCCCACCGTAATAATGGGTCTTAAAAAACGCCAGGTCGTTTTTTTCGAATAAGGGACAGGGTTTTAAATCCAAACGGGGAGAATCAATGTGGGCCGCGACGATCCGGATGCCTTCCCGGATGCTTTTTTTGCCGACGACCGCCAAGGCCGCGGCTTTATCGCGATTGTTAACATAGATCTTCGACCCGGGCGGATAAGCGTGATCCGGGTCAAACGGGACGAAGCCGGATCTTTTGGCTTGAGTGACGGCGTAACGCACACATTCCCGTTCCGTTTTTCCTTGATCCAGGAAGCGCATATATGCCTGGCAATAGTCGTCCGACGCCTTCAAGACATCGCCGCTGACCGACGCGGCGCCGTTTCCGCGCTGCATCAGGAGTTTTTCTTTGAGTTCTTTCCCTTTGGACTTATTATTCATGTAAATGGATCACTTCCAGACGTCATATTTTTTTAACCATAACTCATAGGAATCATCCGGGATATAGGTTAACCTGGATCTGGCGTAACGGCGCTTTTTGCGGCGGCGCGCCACCCGAATCCGGGCGTAAATGATCAGAAGGATGAAAAAAACCAGCACAACCGCGGCGATCTGACAGATGATTTTTACCGCCGGAATCAACCTGGGAAACAACGCGGGAATCCAGCCAAAAAAGCTGGCAAGCGATCCCACGAGCCGGCCGAAGAACGATCCGAAAAGCTGTCCGGACACTTGCCCGCCAGGCTCGGAACCGACAGCGGCGGCGGCTTCCACAGGAACGTTCGCGACAAAAACCCCGCCGTCAAAATAATCCACGGAACCCACGATCTGTCCCGCGCTCACAGGCGCGGTGAGACCCTCGTTCAATTTAAGCTTATAACTCAGGGCCAGAGGCGCTTCTTTGCGTTTGAGCAGGCTCACGTCTTTCGACAAAAGCAGACTCAAATGCCCGTCGGCCTCCGGAATGGATACTTCGGTCAAGAAATCGCCGGTGGCCAGAACGGTGGCCGGCTCAAAATTCTGGAAGCCGTATTCCAACAGGGTTCTGGCGTCTCTGTTGGTGGCGCCCCGGCTGGCGGCGCCCATAGTCACAGCCAAAAGCTCCATGCCCTGGTTATTTTGCGCCGATGTGATCAAAGTAAATCCCGCGCTGTCCGTGTATCCGGTTTTGACCCCGGTCACTTTGGAAAAATACTCCGATTCGGCGTACAGAAAGGTATTGCTGGTATGCAGTTCGTCCCACTGGGCATGGCGGTTGGTGGGCAACATCAAGTAATCGGTTTTTCCCACAATTTCCCTGAACAAGTCGAAGGACATGGCGTGCCGGGCCAGTATGGACATATCCCGGGCGGTGGTGTGATGATCGGCTTGATGAAGGCCGCTGGGATTGGTGAAATGTGTGCCGGTCGCGCCCAGTTCCCGCGCCCGGCTGTTCATGCGGTCCATAAAGGTCTGGAAATCCCCGAATGTATTATAAGCGATGATATTGGCGGCGTCGTTCGCCGAAGGAATCAGAAGCGCGTGCAGCAGATCATTGAATTTCAGCACCTCGTCGTCCCAGATAAAAATATGCATCCCCCCGAAAATGATGCCTTTGATCGCCTCTTTGCTGGAATACATTTCCGTATCCGGGGACGCGACGTTCTCCATAGCGACGATGGCGGTCAGAACCTTGGTAACGCTGGCGGGATAACGCACCTGGTCGGCGTCTTTCTCAAAGAGAACCGCGCCCGTGTTCATATCCACCAGAATGGCGGAAGGGCTGTACAGCTGATCCGCGGAAAGACCGAATGCCTTCGCGGGAATCAGGAAAAGACAAAAGGCGCAGAAGATATAGAATCTTTTAATCATGGAAGGGCGCATCTAATCATCCTTTGGGACTCGTTTTATCAAATCTTTACATTATTATAACGCAATATGAAAGAAACAAAGCGCGGCATTTGGAAAATAAATAATGAACATTTGGTAAAAAAAACGAGCCGCGCTCGCGGCTCGTTTGTCGCCTGGGGCAGAATCCCTTCGGATCAGAACATCTCCTTGCTCATTCTGTCGATCTGCCGGTCCACTTCCTCATAGATGCCCGGGAAGGCGCTGCCCGGCAATCCGCGGGTCAGGTTCGGGATGAAGGCGTACTTTCCGCACTTCCTGCACGCCCTCTCAACCTCAGCCGCGGCCGCTTCAGGCGTCCACTCGGGCACGTCGAGAACCCTGGACTCGATCTCGCCCATAAACGCCATCTGCCCGCCGTATTGCCCGATCAGTCCGGGGATATCGTTGGCGGGCACCGCGCCCTGCCATACATCGACTCCCATCTCGATCATAAACGGAACCAGATTGGCCGCGTATGAGTCGCTGTGGTGAACAATCAGCTCCACGCCGTTGGCCTTATAGAAACCATATATCTCTTTGTACGCCGGCAGAAAAAACTCCTTGAACATGTCCGGCGAAAGGAAAGAGGTCACGCCGCTGCCCCAATCGTCATGATGAAACAGCGCGTCCGGCTTCACTCTGCGGGTGACTTCCCTGGCGTAATCCAATTCGTGTTCCGTGATGCAGCCGATCAGCTCACGCAGCGATTCGGGCTCTTCATAAAGCGCGATCATGGCGTCTTCCATGCCCATCAAATGGTGGGTCATTTCAAAAACGCCCGGCGCCCAGAACACCGCCGCGTAGGTTTCGCCGCGGTCAACCGCTTCCCCATGGGCCGCCGCGGGGGCCCACAAAGCGTCGTCCGCCGGCATAACAGGCTTCTTGACATACTCTTTCCACCGCGTAATATCCTTAACGACCTTGTGATCGTCGTCGTGCATGGGGAACGCGCCCATCTGTCCTTCCTTGAAGTTCCAGGTCACGCCCCAGGCGTCTTTGCTGATCAGCCCCGGCTCCCACGGCATATCGCCCATGGGGAAGCTGGCCTCCATAATCAAATCCATAAACTCGAACTGTTTGACAAACCGGTCCGGATTTCCGCCCTTCTTTATGGTCTCAATGAAGTTCCGCCTTTTGGTCAGCATGGTTCAGCCCTCCTTCCAATGCTCAGCCGCGCAAAAGCAGCGCCTTGCGGCGGCGCTCCGTGCTGATATAGTCGAAGATCAGCGCCACAGCCAGGAGCAAGCCTTGCGCAAACACGTTCCAGTAGGATTGCACACCCAACACACTCAGCATATTGTCAAACACGCCCAGCAAAAGCACCGCCACCAGCGCGCCGCCCAAATGACCTCCGCCGCCCCCGAAGGAGATGCCGCCCAAAATCGCGGCGGAAATGACCTGTAAATCAGGCGCCGCGTTAATGATCGCGGTGGGGCTGGCCAGCTTGAGCTGGGATGTCCACAGCAATCCGGCGACAGCCGCCAGAACGCTGTTGTTGATAAACAGGATCATGCGTATCTTGTCCGGATTGAGACCGGACAAACGCGCGGCGCCCGGATTGCCGCCGCACATATAGATACTGCGCCCGAATGTGGTCTTTGAAAGCATAAATTGGTACGCGGCTACAAGCAAGACCGCGAAGATAAATATGACCGGGAACCTGCCAAAGATATGGGCTTTGCCGATCTCCAGAAAAAGCCCCGCTTTCTGCTGGCTGATCTGAATATTCTCACCTTCGGTCACGACCTTGCAAATACCGGTGTAGACTGACGCCATGCCGATGGTGGCGATGAACGGAGGGAATTTCAGGAAGTTGACAAGAAAGGTGTTGGCCAGACCGAAACAGGCGGCGACCATGAGTGTCAGCACAACGGCGACGGGCCATGGGAAGGCGGCGCTCCTGACAATCATCGCGAACACCATCGTAGCCAGGGACGCCTGCGCGCCCACGGACAGATCAATGTTGCCGCCGATGAAGATGCACGCGATCCCGCACATCATGACGATTCGTATGACCATATTGTAAAAGACGCCCAGAAGATTGCCGCTGGTCATAAAACCTTTCGTAAACATAGAAGAAAGCGGCTCGCCGTCCAGCACCCCGCTGCTGACGACCATGGTAAAAATTGTGAATACAATGAGTATAATAATCAGCGGCGCCGCCTTGTCGCGCATGACACGCTTCAAAATGGATTCATATCGCATCTGTTTTCCCCCCATTAAGCTTTACTGACGCGTCTTTGCGCGACGAAGTCCACGCAGAGCGCGATGAGCAGCAGAAGACCGGTAAAGACGTTCACCCAGTCCGGATTGACGCCCACGACGCCCATGCCGATTTGGAAGGTGTTGAGAATCAGCAGACCGATAAAGGCGCCGCCCATTCCCCCCGCGCCGCCTCCGAAGGATATGCCGCCCAAGATCGCCGCCGTAATTCCGGTGAATTGACTCGTCTGGAGCGCCACCAGCGCGCCCTGTCCGAGACGGGCCGTGTTGAAGATGCCGGCGACCCCGCCCAGTACGGCGCTGTTCATAAAGAGAAGATAGGTGATCACTGTCGAGTTGATTCCGGCTAAATGCGCGGCAATGGGGTTCCCGCCGATCAGCGATACCTTCATGCCAAATTTGGCTTTGGATATCAGGAGACCGTAGGCCAAAAAGAAGAGAAGCATCACGATGACGCCGAAGGGTACAGGGCCTATTCTCCCCATACCGATAAAGCTCAGAGGATCGTTCTGAAAAACAATGTTCGTAGCGAGTCCGTTGTTCCCGATGGAACTGAACAGGAACATCAGACCCTTGGCCATGGAGGCCATCGCCAGCGTACCGATAAAAGAGGGGAAACGGTATTTATTTACCAGCACGCCGTTCAGCGCCCCGAATACGGCGCATAAAAGCAGGCTGATGACAATGCCCGCAAACCAGGGCAGATTCCACCGCGCCACCGCCGTGGCCAGCATGATGCCGCCGAAGGCGCCCACCGCCGACTGCGACAGATCAATGTGACCGGCAATGAGCAGGCTGCCCGCGCCTATGGCGAGAAAAGACGATACCACCAGGGAATTCAGTATGTTCCTGAGGGTCGTCGCCTTAAAGAAATGATTCCCTCTGCCCTGCAATTCCGCCCAGACAGTAAACATAATCACCATGGCAATCAGAAGCAAAGCCAGCGAAAACACCTTATGCCGGAGGAGCGGGCTAAGATATTTATCATAAAAGGCTTTTAACCGTTCTTTTTTTTCCACAGCCGTACCTCCGTTAATCCAACATTGCCATGGCCAGGACGTCCTCTTCCGTAGCGTCCTGCCGCGGCACCATACCGGTGACATGGCCGTTGTGCATCACAACAATGTTATCGGCCAGATTGATCACTTCCGTGAGTTCGCTGGATATAAACATGACCGCCAGGCCCTGTTTGGCGAAATCACATACCCGCTGATACAGCTCGGCCTTAGTGCCCACGTCGATCCCCTTGGTAGGCTCGTCCAGGACGAGTATCTTCGTCGTCATCTTTTCATTGGTCCAGCGGCCCAGAATGACCTTCTGCTGATTGCCGCCGGAGAGTTCCATGACCGTTTTCTCAATGGTGGGAGTCTTAATAGAGTATTTTTCCACGGCGGAATTCGCAATCGCCGCTTTCTGGGTCTGATCGACAAAAATGGATTTCCCCAACATATCAATAACGGACATAGCCACGTTGTTGATAATGGAGGTTCGCAGGGTAAGTCCCTGTTCCTTTCTGTCTTCCGGACACAGAGCGATGCCGTGGTCAATAGCGTCCCGCGGGGACTTGAACGCCACAGGCTTGCCGTCCAGAATGATCTCGCCGCTGATCACGGGATCGGCGCCAAACAAAGCGCGCGCCACTTCCGTGCGCCCCGCCCCCACAAGACCGGCAAAGCCGACGACTTCGCCGCGCCGCATGGTAAAACTGACGTCTTTGATATAGGGCGTAGTCAGATTTTTGACTTCCAGAATGACCTCGCCGAAATCCTCATTGCGGGAAAGATTGGCGTATGTATCGCCGATGTCGCGGCCGACCATGGCGCGAATCAGTTCCTGCTCGTTCGTTTCCGCCGTATTCAGCGTCTTGACCATCTGCCCGTCCTTCAGCACGACGATCTCATCCGTCACCTGAAAGATTTCGGCCAGACGGTGGGACACATAGATGACCACCTTGCCTTCGTCTTTGAGCCGGCGAATGATGTCGAACAGAATGTTGATTTCCGCGTCCGTCAGCGGCGCCGTCGGCTCGTCAAAGGCGATGACCTGGGAATCGCGCCGATACGCCTTCATAATCTCCACCATCTGCTGATACGCCACATTCAGCCGCCCGACCTCCTCCGCGGGATCAATGGGGAGTCCGAATTTGTCAATAATCTCCGCCGCTTCCCGGCGAAGCCGCTTTTTGTCAAAAAGCCCGAATTTCGTCTTGGGAAGGGCGCCCGGGAACATATTCTCCATTACAGACATGGTAGGGATCAACTGCCGTTCCTGATAGATGACGCTGACGCCTGCCGTGATGGCAGCCTGCGGTTCCGGGAAATGAACCTCCTCGCCGTTAAGCCAAACGCTTCCCGCGTCGGCCTGCTGATCGCCGCTCATGATCTTCAGCAGCGTACTCTTGCCCGCGCCGTTTTCGCCAAGCAGCGCGACAACCTTACCCCCCTCGGCTTTGAAGCTGATGCCGTCCAACGCGCGAACACCGGGATAGGATTTCCCGATGCCCTTGAATTCCAGGGATTTTTCCATTGCTTCACCCGCCTTTATCTATGCTTTCACAAACAACCTTGGTATGAAACTCGCGGAATTATGCGGAATTATATGGATGTAACGACGTAATATTGAACAAAAAACGCCGGGCGACCGGGATCGCCGCCCAGCGTTTTTCGCCGTTTTCCTGTTTACGGGGCTTTGTATTCCGCCGGAACTTCCATAAATGGCTCATAGTCGTTGATATCCACTTCGACGTCGTAATCATATTCGTTGGCGTTCGAGTACAAGTCCGTCCATTCCAGGAAGTGCTGGTAAGTATCATAAGTCAGCCAGTACACCGGCAGCCGCAGCTGCGCGAAATTATGACCGTCCGCACCGTGATCGTCCCACTTGATCCAACTGGGCCAAATGGTGTCCGGCGTGGCCCAATCGTTGAGGTAAGCATACAGGGCGCCCATCACCCGTCCGGAGTACATGCTTGCCACAGACGCCAGCGCGAAACGGAAAGAGTCCTGCTGTCCCTCGTCCCACTGAGCATAGGCGCTCGGCCCGCCAAAGGTGGTGACGCAGGACGTGTCCGACAGTCCCAGCTGATCGATCACAGAAGCGGCAGCCGTAGCGAAGTCGTCAATCAGCCCCATCACCAGCCAGTGTTTGTATTCGCCTGAGTTTGTGGAGATGATCGGATTAACCGTGTTGATGGCGCCTTGGATGGTCATCCCGTTGGCGACCACATCCGCCACGAAGAAGTTGTCGGTGCTGCCCGTTTTTTCAAGCCAGGTTTGCTCAGCCGCGATCACACGTTCCTGAAGCGCGGACGAGGTCGAGAAAGCCATAGCCACAAATCCCACTTCTTCCCAGGGTACGTCGGGATATGCCTCTTCCTTCCATTCGATGAGCTTCAATGTCTGCTGTATACCGGAATCGGCGTTGTCGAAACCTACATAGGGATTGACGAGATTCCCGCCGATGGGAAGTCCGGCATCTTTTGATCCGTCACGGGGAGGCGCCATCTGAGACATCCATTTCACATCGGGATAGTCCTTCAGGAGGTTGATGATGGTCACGAATAACTCGGCGTCCGGGTCGAGAACGAAGCCGTTGACGCCCTGATCGATCATGTTCTGCAGATTGGTTAAGTACATGTTGGAGTCGCCGTTGGCGCTGAGATAGCCTGCCCATTCACAATTGTACAGCGACATGATGCGTTCGTAGTCTTTCGCCGACTGCGCGTACAGGGGTCCACCCTCCGTAGTGAGATAAGCCACCTTATACCTGGGGTTCTGTGAGTAATCGTAGTCCCAGTCATAGTCAGCGATGGTGTCCAGATTGATGGTTCCGTCAGGATTGGCGTTGGGATAAGGCTTGCCGCCCCCCGCCGTACTCTCTCCGCCGCTCGGAGCCTGCGTTGTCGGCGGCGACGTAGTGGTGGTCGTGCCGGTGGTACTCGCGCCCCCTCCGCAAGCGGCAAGCGTCAAGACCATCACAAGCGCAAGTAACAGGGTCACCATTTTCTTTGTTCTTACTTTCACACTTTCTCCTCCCTTTCCTCTACCATTTTATTAATAATGACTTGCCGGTAACAGCTTACCGCAGATCATGAATCTTGTCAATAGTGTGGCAGATATGTGTCCGCGATTCATAGTCCGGCAAAATTCCCCTTCCCGGGAGTGTGTCAGGCGTCTGATTTCCAAAGCGCGGAAGATTCACGTCTGACAAAGACGGGCGGCAAAATGCCGCCCCTACAGACGCACCATTCATGGTACCGCAGGGACGGCATCCTGCCGCCCGGACCATACGAAAACAACAAAAATCGCATCGCTAACACAATATATACCGTGCTGCGATTCATCGCGTGAAAAAATTCCCCTCCTGGGAGGGGTGCCCCTCCGGGTTAAGATATGGGGAATTTTTCCTCTATTTCTGCGATTCGCAGTCTGATTTTATTTTAACGATATCCTCAACCGGCATATCAAACATATTGGCTATTTGTTCCGGCGTCATACCGTTCTTGAGCATATTCTGAAATCCTGATCTAAATCTTTGTTCATATTTTTCCCGTTCCTGTTCGTATTTTTCCTGATCTTCCAATCGGGTTTTTTCCACGGCTTTGTCTATTGACGTAACCAACGCGCCTTGCAGCATTTCATTCGCCTCCTTAAATTCTTTGTATTGGCTTCCGTACAACTCAACAAACATGTGATCCATGCAGGCGATGATGATTCCGGCGTCTTCCCGCGTGATCACACCGGCCTGCGCGCTGCGGTGTACGATGCGTACCGTGTCGTCCAGCAATTGCTTGACCTCTGCCGCCAATTCAGCCCTTTTTTTGACGGATGTCTTGATTCGTTTGCGATATTTTAACAAATAGAACGGCAGCAGAATGATCATTTTTTGTTTTTCCAAATCTTCAAGGTCATGATCCAGGTATTTAAATGACTGGACTTTGTAATCATGAACCGTGCCGTCTGGGAATTCCAGTCTCAGTGTCACATAGTCCGGCGTCTTGCGGCTCGTCTCCCAATAGATGACCCGCGCGTCCGGAAACTTTATGCGAATAATATCGTCTTCGGATTGCTTATAGTGCAAACCCACGGCATATCCGTAGTCAAAGACCCGGATAGCCATGTTTCCGTCGTCGTCTATCTGTGCCTCGATATGGTATAGGTCTGTCTTGTTAATCAGCAGCAGAATATCCAGCATTTGACTCTTCAGACTGGAGGAAATATATTCGGTTAATGGATAGTCTACCACACTGTCCGGGGGATAACAGGTTCCAAACAAACCGTTTACAAAGTACACAATGGCCCGGCTCGAAGCGTTCAACAACCGCTTCAGCGTTAAGTCAAAAAGTTTGCTCGTTTCTCTTCTCGGCATAGATTCACCCCCCTTTTTCTTTAAGATTATATCGAAGTGAATTTGAAGTCAATAGGTGATTTCGGGCGGCAGGATGCCGCCCCTACGGTACTGTGAACGACGCGCCTGTAGGGGCGGCATCCTGCCGCCCATCCTTGACAGACGCAAATTTCCAAATTATGAACCGCGGTCAAGAGATCCTTCATCAATATGAGTCTTGTATGCCTGCGGCGCTTATGATACAATATCCGAGCGAGAGCAACACGGTGGAATAGGAGACGCGTGTGAGAAAATTTCATTTCAACACCGAGGCGGGCATCAAAATTTTCCTTATTATTTCCGCTTTGATCGGGCTGGCCACGGGCTTGAGCGACTCGCTGCTGGCCAATTATTTCAAGGACGCTTATGGGATCAACGCTCAGCAGCGCGGCCTGGTCGAGCTGCCCCGGGAGATTCCCGGGGTGATATCCATGTTTTTGATCGCGGCGCTCGCTTTCATCAAGAATACCAAGATAGCTGTGGTCGCCCAAATCTTCAGCGCCGCCGGTTTGGTTGTCCTCGCTTTTATAAGGCCGAGTTTCTCTGTGATGCTGATTTTTTTATTTGTTTATTCCATGGGCGTACATATGTTTTTGACCCTGGGCGACAGCATCGGGCTTTCTCTTTCGCGTAAGGAGAATATGGGGCGCACGCTGGGACGCTTCAACAGCATACGCATGGCCTTTATGATGGTGGCCGGCGTCATGACCTTCTTTGGTTTTCATTTCGGCTGGTTCAGCTTTGAAACGCCGGTCGCCGTCTTTCTGCTGAGCGTCGTCTGTTTTATTCTGGTGGCGCTGCTTCTGATCGTTTTGCCCAAAGCGGCGCCGGAAACGGACGGAGCGGTCTCCCCCGATACCAAGCTCGTGTTTAAAAAAGAGTACGCGCGCTATTATGTGATCTGCGCCCTGTATGGGGGCCGGAAACAGATCATGCTGGTATACAGTCCCTGGGTTCTCATTGAGCTTTTGAACTTTAAGGCCGACACCATCTCGATACTGGCGGTCATCGGCGCGATGATCGGGATTTTTTTTATGCCGGTGGTGGGCAAGTCCATCGACCGGCTGGGCATCCGCAAGGTGATGCTGCTGGAAGCCATGGCTTTTATCAATATTTATATCGCTTATGGGATTTTGAGCAAATGGGTCAGTACCCATGAAGTCGTTTTGACGGGCCTGATTATGATGCTGGTGTATCTGCTCAATATCCTGGATCGCATGTCGGCTCAATTCGCCATGGTGCGTTCCATTTATATGCGCCATATCGCGCTGACGCCCGAGGATGTGACGCCGTCTCTTTCCCTGGGCATGAGCATTGACCATGTGGTGGCAATCGCGGGTTCGTATGTATGCGGTGTGATTTGGTACAATTTCGGGCCGGAGTATGTATTTGTGCTGGCGGGCCTTCTTTCGTTCGTCAATATGCTGGTGGTGCGGGGCATCCAGCCGGAATCGGGCGGCAGAATGCCGCCCCTACGGAACCGTGAATGACACGTCCGTAATGACGGCGTTTTGCCGCCCGGCGAATTTCCGAACAACAAATCGCAGTTCTTTTTCACGCGAAACTTGCCAATTGAGTCAAAGTGGCATATAATAAAAATCAAATCCGACCTGAAGGAGGTTCGTTCAATTCTATGCCTGACGAAAGCAGCTTAACGCTGGATCGCTTGTTACAATACTGCAGCCAGTCCCGCGCGACGGATTTACACATCTGCGCGGGCAGTTCGCCCCTGATGCGCAGGAACTCCAAGCTGAGTTCCATTCCCGACACGTCGGTCATGCTGCCCCCGGCGATTAACGAAATCGTGACTTCTCTGCTGGACGACAAAAAAATGGAATCGCTGAGGCTCAACAGAGTCATTGATTTCTCGTTTTCCCGCTCGGGACTGGGGCGTTTCCGCTGCAATATCTATCAGCAGCGCGGTTCTTACGCCATCGCCATCCGCACGCTCCCCTTTGAAATTCCCACGCTGGCTTCCCTGGGTCTGCCGCCGGTGGTCGAATCCATGGTTCACAAGAACAAAGGATTGATTCTGGCCACCGGCGCCACCGGCAGCGGCAAATCCACCACGCTGGCAAGCTTGATCGACATTCTCAACGAAAAATACAGCTATCATATTGTGACCATTGAGGATCCCGTGGAATATCTCCACCGGCACAAAACCAGCCTGGTCACTCAGCGGGAAGTGGGGGAAGACGCGGATTCTTTCGCCATCGCCCTGCGTTCCGCCCTCAGAGAAGACCCCGACGTTATTATGGTAGGAGAAATGCGGGATCCGGAAACCATCTCCATCGCGCTGACCGCCGCCGAGACCGGACATCTGGTTTTGTCCACGTTACATACCGTCGGCGCGGCCAAGGCCATCGACCGCATCATCGACGCGTTCCCGGCAGGTCAGCAGGCTCAGGTCAAAACCCAGCTGGCCACGGTTCTGGAAGGGATCATCTCTCAGCAGCTGCTGCCCCGGGCCGATGGGCAGGGTTTGATTCTGGCCGGCGAAATCATGCTCGTGACCCCGGCCATACGGAACCTTATCCGCGAAGGCAAGCACTATCAGGTGAACAGCGCCATGCAAACAGGCCAGTCTCTGGGCATGCAGCTTATGGAAGCGGATCTGGCCAGACTGGTCAAGGATAAATCCATTACCCAGGACGAAGCCGCGCTCCGGGCGCCGGATCCGCAGCTTCTCAATCAATTTTTAAGGAGAGAATAGGCATGGCTCAACAACTTCACGGCAACGTGCCTACGAAAGACCTATCTATTTTTTGCAGTCAAATGGCAATGGTGCTGCATTCCGATATCACTATTATGGAAGGCGTCCGGATCCTCCATGAGCAAACCGAAAACCGGAATTTAAGAAACGCTCTGGCGGAAATACACGCGGATATGGACAAAGGCATCCCCTTTTCCCAATCCTTCGAGCGGTTCAAAAACACGGTTTTTCCGGAATATCTGACCAACATGGTCGCGTTGGGGGAAGTCAGCGGAACCATCGACACGGTGTTTTCCCAGATGTCGGATTATTATAACAAGGACAACGCCATCCGCAGCAAGGTCAAAGCCGCCGTTACGTATCCCCTCATCCTCACGGTTCTGATGCTGGGCATCATTGTGCTTCTAGTGGTCAGAATTCTGCCCATGTTCAGCGATATTCTCAACACCATGGGGGGGACCATGCCGGTGCTGACCCAAGTTATGATGAGTTTCAGCGCTTTCCTGGGCCATTACTTAATTCCTATTCTCGCGGTCATCGCGGCCATCGTGGTGTTTTGCGTTTTTTATTCCAAAACCGGCGGGGGACGGATGTTCTTCGATCATCTGAAATTGGCGCTTCCTTTCTCCAGCCAGATTTTTACCCGGATCATCACGGCGCGCTTCGCCCGCTGTCTGGCCATTTTAATCCGAAGCGGCGTCAATTTGCTGTCCGCGCTGGAGATGATGCAGACCTTAATCGGCAACGCCTATGTGGAAAAACGCTTCCAAAAAACCCGCGAAGAAATATACGAAGGCAAGGACCTGGTGGACGGCCTGACGGAAACGGGCATTTTTCCTCCCTTATTCCTGCGGTTGGTGGCCATCGGCCAGAACGCGGGCTTCCTGGATGAAATGCTGTTTAAAGCCTCCGATATCTTCGACGAAGAGGTGCAGACTTCTCTGGAACGGATGACGACTTTCATTGAACCGGTCATGATCATCATCTTGTCCATCATCGTAGGCGTCATTCTTTTGTCCGTGATGCTGCCGATGATCAATATCATGAATACCATCGGTTAAGGCGGAGAGGATCGTTATGGGAAATATTGATTTGAAACTGACAGGAATGGTCGTCGGACTGCTTGTGATCATCATCGTCCTGATGGGCCTGATCACTCCGGCCGGCAATTTTACCGCTCATTCCGAAACGCGGCAGACCCGGGCGGTGGAGGAAATCATAGACAAAGCCATGATCCAATGTTATGCCCTGGAAGGCAGCTATCCTCCAAATCTGGAGTACCTGGAAAGCTACGGGGTCATTATGGACGACGATCATTACAATTACTTCTTTGAAGCCATCGGCTCCAATATTAAGCCCACGGTGAAAGTGTTTCAAAAATAACAGTACCTGGTCCAAAATCACTCGATTTAATCCTGAAGGGTAGGTGTCATGATTGGCGCGCAATGTGTTCAATGGTAAGGGCTATACGCTGGTGGAGCTGCTTCTGGTCATGATGCTTTTGCTTGTGTTTGGCGTTACTATTTTTACTTTGATTTATTCGGGCAGTGAAACATATCAGCGAATCAGCAGGAACAGAAATGTCGAGTCGGACGCGAGAATCGCTTTATCGTATCTAAACGTCAAACTGCGCCAGCATGATTACGCGGAGGGGATGGACGTCAAGCCCTTCCCCGGAACAAGCCGGGACGCGCTGGTGCTGTACGACCAGACCCTCGACGGGAATCTGGAGACCTGGATCTTTTGGTCGGAGGGTCAATTGCTGGAATGCCTGATCTCCGAAGGCGAGACGCCGGATGTTAATTTAAGCTTTACAATCGTGGACATTGAGAATTTTGAGATCGCTTATGACCGGGCCAGCCGGGTCGTCACGGGCACGGTGGCGTATACTTATAACGGACAAAGCTTGAGCCGCTCCTGCGAGGTCATGCTGAGGTCGGAGGGCGGTGAGGCGGCCGCATGATCGGATCGTCTGTCAAGTTTGTCAAAAACGAAAAGGGATTCACGCTGGTGGAAGTGATGATTTCCATCTTTGCTTTGACCTTGTTGAGCGGGTTCATTCTGGAAATGTTCCTGACGGCGTCCAGGGTCAATCAACAGGCTCAGGACACGGACGCCGGATCCATCCGGGCCATGAGCGTTATCGAAAGCTTCAAGCAGCAGGATTCCCCTTTCGATCTGGAGCGGGATCCTCTGCTGGCGGGGGCCTTTGTGGATAAATCCGGCCAGGAAATGAATTTATCCTTGTATTACGACGCCCAATGGACTCCCATTCCAACCTCTTCGGCCTCGGAAGCCTCTCCGGAAGCCCCTCCCGGCGCGCGGTTCAATATGGAGGTCCTTGTGTCCGCGCGGGACGCGCAGCCCAACAGGGTCAGTCTCGCTTACCAGGCAGGCGGCTCGCCCAGGGGGAACGAATCCGCGGAAGGTCTGGTTTACTCCATACAGATTCAAGTATACCAGCTCGCTTCGGACTCGGGCAGAACCCCTCTGGCGGAGTTGGACTCCAATCATTATTTCGTCTACTAACCCGAAGGGAGGATATCCCCTTGTTCTCAAATAAAGGCGCCGCGTCGGTGCTGGTGGTTTTTATGATGATCATTCTGGTTACCTTTGGAACCTTGTCTCTGGCGGCCGCGCTGGCCAACGTCCGGCTCGGCGCCAAAGCCGCCGGCTGGATGACGGATTACTACGGTCTGGACGCTCAGGCGGAACTCTTTTGCATGGAGCTGGACGCTTATCTGTTGGCAGCCGAGAACAGGGCCGCGGTGTTTCTGTCCGACGCCGGCTTTGCGGATATTTATTATCAGGAAGCGTATCAAGCCTTACAAGATATGTCGGCCGGCCGGCTGGACATGGAAATCACCGGTTCCGGGGACGCCGCGCAAATCGAGATACTCTTCTCCGAAGGCTCCGAGGCGGGGGATCAGAACCTGACCGTCGTCCTGGGCTTGGCCAGACCGGAGTTTCAACAGCTGCGGGACGGGAGCGGTCAAGCTTACTGGCGGCGCGGAAACGGTTTTTTTAAGCATTATACCGTTCTCAAATGGCAGCAGTGGCAAGTGCCCCTTGAACAGGACGACGAATTGGTATTCTGGGACGGAGTCATTCCTGTATGACCCCCGTTGTGTACAGCCGCTGGATTCCCGGTTTCATCCTTCCTTTGTTTATGCTGGGGCTGACCGTCGGGAGCTTTCTGAATGTGTGCATCGACCGGATCCCCAGGAACCGGTCCGTCGTAACGCCCCGCTCACACTGTGAATCCTGCGGCCGGTCTTTGGGATTGCCGGATTTGATTCCTGTGTTCAGTTTCCTCATATTGAAGGGGCGCTGCCGTTACTGCCAAAGCCCTTTGAACCCCCGGATGCCCTTCGTGGAACTGATCACGGGGAGTTTGTACGTCGCCTTGCTCTTCCGCTTTGGCGCCCAATGGCGCTTGCTCCTGTACGGGATCCTGGCGTCGGTTTTGATTGTCGTTTCTATTACGGATCTGGAATGGATGGTCATCCCGGATCCGGCGGTCGTTCTGGGCGTCTGCCCGGCGATGATTTTTATTTTTCTCGGACAAGGCCCGAACGTTTTTGACGCGCTGACCGGCGCGTTGACAGGCGGCGGATTTCTTCTTATTATGGGCTTTTTTTCCAAATGGATCTTGAAAAAAGAAGGCATGGGAGGCGGCGATATCAAGCTGATGGCTATGTCGGGCCTCTATTTGGGCTGGCGTTATACCCTGCTGGCCCTGGTGTTCGCTTCCGCGCTGGGAGGCGCCGCCGCTCTGGCGCTGGTTCTGAAAGACAGGAAAAATCTCCAGGCGGAAATACCTTTCGGCCCGCTTCTGAGCATTGGCGTTTTGTGCGTTGTTTTTTTCGGAAATTCCGTTGTGGATTTTTACACGCGGCACTTTTTGGGAATGGGGTCATGATTTACAAACAGTTTATATTTTATTCACATTTTTCCCTCCAAAATTCACTCCCCGCCGCGAAAGTATATAACAAAGATAAAAAACTTCGCGAGCTTCCGGATTGCTCGAAGAAAGAAAGGTGTCCGTCAATGAAACGTCATTTTATTACGATCCTCCTGGCCGCAGCGCTCGCGTTGGGCATGATCTCCCCGGTCTGGGCGGAGACAACTGTGGACAAAACCGATGTGGAGAAAGGGATTGTACAAGTCAAACTGGTCAATACCGGCAATAAAAAGATGAAGGCCATTATTGAGAAAGACGGAACGAAATATATTTACACCCTGCGCGCCAGATCTTCCGAGACCTTCCCCCTGCAAATGGGCTCCGGCGCCTACACTGTTTCGACTTTGGAGAACGTCAGCGGGAATCAGTACAAGCAGCTCACCAAAGAAACCGTCACCATGCAAAACACCAATGAAAACATCATCTACCTGAATTCCATCCAGCTGGTGGACTGGAACACCACCATGGCGGCCATCGCCAAGGCTCAGGAACTGACCCAGGGCTTGACGTCGGAAGACGAGAAATTCGACGTCATCTACAAGTACATGACCGAGAATTTCGCTTATGATTTTGACAAAATCAAGAACCTGCCCACCGATTATATCCCCGACGTGGACCAAATCTTCAACGTCAAAAAGGGCATATGCTACGATTACGCCTCCGTCCTGGGCTCCATGCTTCGCAGCGTGGGCATTTCGGCCAAATTATGCATGGGCTATACGGAATATGTGAAGGAATATCACGCGTGGAACGAGGTTTATCTGAACAGCCTGAAGAAATGGTGCGTGGTGGACACCACGGTGGACGCCCAGTATGTGGCCGCGAAGCAGCCCATCGACAAAGTCAAGGCGGACGATAAATACAAGAAAGCGAAACAGTATTAAATCCCCGGCTCCAACCTCTGCGGCGCAGAGGTTTTTTTTTGAATAAAAACATAGCGCGCCGCGCCATACTATAACCAATCATTACCCTATTAACCGCAAAGGAGCCGCCGTTATGAGAAATTATTCAAAAGAACTGCTGGATCCAACACAAGTCGCGATCTGTATTATCGATGAACAGCCGCAAATGTTCTTCGGCGTGGAGAGCGCGTCGAGACTGTCCGTTATGAACGCGGTCACAGGTCTGGCCAAAACCGCGTCCATTTTCCAGATTCCGGTGATCCTCTCCACAGTGGAAGCGCAGACTTTTTCCGGCCCTCTGTATAACCAGGTGCAGCTGGTTTTTCCCAAGCAGCAGCCCATCGACCGCACCACTTTAAACGCTTGGGAAGACAAGAATTTCAAGACCGCGGTCAGCGCCACCGGCAAGAAAAAACTGCTCTTCGCGGGACTCTGGACCGAGGTGTGCGTCACCTTGCCCACGCTGTGCGCTCTTTCGGACGGATTTGAGGTCTATATCGTCACGGACGCTTCCGCCGGCGCAAGCAAAGAAGCCCATCAAATGAGCATCGTGCGCATGACTCAAGCCGGAGCGAAGCCCGTCACCTGGCAGGCGGCGCTCCTGGAGATGCAGCGGGACTGGGCGAACAAAACCACCTACCAGGCAGTGATGCAAGTGATCACGGAACATGGCGGAGCATACGGCCTGGGCGTCGAATACGCCAACGCCATGGTCCCCCAAAGCCAGTAGGAGCGCACGGCAGGGACCCTGATCCGTTCACGGAACCGCAGGGGCGGTAGGGGCGGACATTCACATGCGCAGGGGGCGAGCCCGCAGGGGCGCACCCCCGCGGATGCATCATTCGCCGTACCGTAGGGGCGCACAGGGACCCCGCATCATTCACGCACCGTAGGGGCGGCAGGGGCGGACATTCACATGCGCAGGGGCGCACCCCCGCGGATGCATCATTCGCCGTACCGTAGGGGCGCGCAGGGACCCCGCATCATTCACGCACCGTAGGGGCGGCATTCTGCCGCCCGGACCGTCCGGAAACGACAAAAATGGCGGCTCCTACGGATCACGTATGCCGTTTGGGGGTCGTAGGGGCGACCGTTCCCGGTCGCCCGAGGTTGTCCGAAAACGGGACGGGGTACGGCATGCCGTGCCCCCACGGGGGGGAACCGGGAGCGAACCACCGCGAGGCGTTGGGAGAAATAGACGCGGGGCGTCCGCCGACGCCCCCTACGGACGCATCATTCACGTATACCGTAGGGGCGGCATTCTGCCGCCCGGACCGTCCGGAAACGACAAAAAGGGCGCCGTCAACACAATATATACCGCGCCGCGATTCGCGGTTTGAAAAATTCCCCTCCAGGGAGGGGAATGTTTCCATATTTCGACTGACAGGGGTTCTATATTTTTATTTACTCATACGAAGTATATGTGATATGATTCATTGTAAAGGAACCGCTTTCGAAGGGGGAATGGTCAATGGCGCAGGCGGCGGCAGGCAAAAGCACAGAAGAAATTCTCAATATACTGGAAAATCTCGAACAAAGCAAATAAAAGCGAGGGATCGGCCATGACCCTGCAGCAGATTGAATTCTTCATATCCTGCGCGGCGCTTCTCAATTTCAGCCGGGCGGCAAAATACCACTATACCAGTATATCCACCATATCGCGTCAAATCGCCGCCTTAGAGAAGGAATTGGGCGCGGCGCTGTTTGAGCGGGACAGCCATTTTGTTTCTCTCAGCCGGGCCGGAGGCTTTTTTTTCGAAAGAGCGATGGATCTTAAAGATATTTTGACCGGCTACAGGAAGGATCTTGACGCGCTGGGATTGCCGGGAGCCCAGGAAGACGCCGGTCTCCAAATCGTGTGCTATCCCTTCGACAGCACATTCAGCCGGCTGATTGACCTGATAGATTTTTCCCTGCCCGGCAAGCCCCGCAAAATCAATATCGTCCGTCCCGGGAAGGTCATGGAATCCGTCCTGTCCGGCAACGCCCATTTAGGCGTGGCAATGACATCCGAATTACGGGAATATGAGGATTCGTTCGATTCCCGTCTGTTTTTCCGATCGCCCATTCATATCAGGGTCGGGTACGAGCATCCCTTAAAATGGCAGCGGCATGTGCATCCCGCGGGCTTTGCCTCATATGATCCGGTACTGCGGGAGCAATGCCTGGATAACGGAAAGCTTCAATATTTGGCTGAGGAAACGGCGGGGCGCCTCCTGCGTCATACGCCGCCCTCCATCTCGACTCCGTATGCCCCAATGGACAGGCCGGACGCGATGCTGGTGCTTCCCGAATGTTTGAGCATGCCCAAGTTCAGGAAGTTGCGCGCCATTTCCATCGAAAGCAGCGCCGCGGTCGATTTTGTGGTGTTTTGGAAAAAAGGCCGTTTAACCTCGGAGATTCGTCATTTTTTGAATTCGCTGGAACTGGTGAAATCTTCGGAAATGCTCCTGGGAAAACGGCGCAGATGAGAAAGCCCGGTAAATAGCCCAAACCAAAAGCCCGAGGGGGTAGCGTCCCCTCGGGCTTTTTTTGTGGTGATCCTGCTGAGATTACTTAACCACTTATGCTGCCGCCGGTATAAAGCTGTACTCGCGGAAGCGCGCCATGATGGTGGCGAACACCGCGCGGGTGGACGCGCCGGCGGGATTCAAGACCGTCTCGGTCTCGCCGGTGATGAGACCGGCGGCGTTGGCCCACCGCATGGCGTCGAGAGCCCAGTCGCTGATCGCGCCGGCGTCGGCGTAGCCCGACAGGTCGGCGCGGGCGGAGACGTCATAGCCCTTGTATTGGGCGTAGCGGTACAGAAGGGCTGCCAGCTGCTCCCGGGTCGCGGCCGTATCCGGCTCGAAGGTTGTCGCGCCGGTGCCGCCGGTGATGCCGTTGTCCACGGCCCATTGGACGGAATTCTTGTACCAATCCTGCCTGAGGTCTGTAAATCTGTTTACGCCGGTGGCGGCGGGCGCGCCCTCAAGCCTGCACAGAACGGTCACGGCCATAGCGCGGGTGGTGGTTTCAAGGGGCGCGAACTCATTGGCGGAGACGCCGGCCAGCAGGCCGTTTTTATAGGCGTACAGAACGGTTCCGTAGAACCAGTCCGCCGGGGCCACGTCTGTGAAGGGATTGCCGTCTGCGGAGAGACTGCCCTCCGGCGCCGCGGAGCCCAGAGGCGTGAAGGCGGCGGTGACGGTGACGGGACTGCCGCCATAGGTGAAGCGGTAGACGCCGCCGCCCATATCGGTGTACATGACCGCGCTGCCGCCGGCGTCCCTGACGATAAGCCCGCCGAGCTGGTAGCCCGGGTTGGGCCGCACGGTGACAGTGACCGTATCGCCGGCGGCGGGACTGCTCTTGTCTGCGGAGACGCTGCCGTTGGCCGTGCCGGCGACGCTCACACTGCCTGCCGCGCCGGCGCCCGCGCTGGTCACGGCGCCGCCTCCGCCTCC
>JAISDM010000123.1 GCA_031264885.1 Peptococcaceae bacterium
AACCCACTAGACAATCTGGCGCCAGATTTTAGATTTACCAACGATTATGATGAATTTTATCTGTAATCTTATATTCATATTGTACGCCTGGAAGAAATAGCTTTATAAGCATCCATAAAAAAACACCTCGTTATACAAATTTAGTAACACGCAGAACACCCCGGACAACCCCCCATTGCTAGACGCGGCGCTTCTGTGATATACTTTGAGCGGTACAGACAGATTATCGCCGAGCGCCGCCTCCCATTTCAGCCGGCATTGACCCCGACGCTGGATGAGCGGCTTGCCAGCGCGATACTCAAGAAAAACATTCCAACCATAACGCTTGACGCGGATGAGAACGGATATGCCGTCATAGACAAGGAACAGCGCCCGGAGATTTACGGCTGGCTGGTGAATGGATCATAACACAAGGGGATCGGATATGTCAAAAAACAAAGCGGCTTATGAGACGTTCATCAGCTACCGCCACAAAGAGTTGGACACCCGTCTGGCGAAGGCCATTCACAGGCAGCTGGAAACCTACCGCATCCCGTCCAATATCGCCAAACGCGCGGGGAAAAAGCGGATGGGCAAGGTATTCCGCGACCAGGACGAACTGCCCCTGCTGGCCGATTTAGGCGAAGGCGTCCGCCGCGCTTTGGAAGCCAGCGAATGGCTCATTGTCGTATGCTCTCCGGATCTGCCGGAGTCGAAATGGTGCATGGCGGAAGTGGATTATTTTATCGAGCTGGGCAGGCGCGACCGGATTCTGACCGTTTTGATCGGCGGCGAGCCGAAGGAAAGCTTCCCGCCCCAGCTGCGTTTCGAGGCGTTGAACGGCGAAACCGTGGAGCGGGAGCCTCTGGCGGCGGATGTCCGGGGGAACTCGGCGGCGGCGTCTCTGAGGAAGCTGCGCCGGGAGAAACTGCGCCTGCTGGCGCCCATGCTGGGCGTGGGCTACGACGACCTGCGCCGCCGTCAGCGCCGCCGCTCCATGCAAATGGCGGCCGCCGCCGGCCTGTCTGTCGTTTTGATTCTCAGCGCGTTTCTGGCCTATGCCCTGGTTCAGAATACGCGCCTGGAACGTCAGCGAAACGCGGCGCTGCAAAGTCAATCCCGCTTTCTATCCAATATTTCCCAGGAAATGAATCAGGCCGGCGACACCATGAGCGCTTTGATGCTGGCCTTGGAGGCCCTGCCGGGGGATCTTCAAAAACCGGACAGGCCCTTAGTCGCCGAGGCGGAAGCGGCTCTGCGTCAAGCCATGCAGGGGCCGGCGGGGGAGGGTTTTGTCCTGGACAGCGGCAGCCGAATTGAGAATACCGCCTATATGGGCGCGATCCCATCGGCGGACGGCAGAATCATACTGAACATAAACGCCGCTCCCTATGAGGAATACAATGTCTTTACGGGGGAAACGCTGCGGCGCTTCGATATAGTGGACGGTTTCTTCACGGGACTTTTCGCCTACAGCCCGGACGGGAAATATTTGGCGCTGCACTCAACCAAGACCATCAGCGGCGATCCTCGGGTCGTCGCCGAAAGATTTGAGTTTTATGATTCGGACAGAAAACTTGCGTCCTTTGAGCATAAAGGAGATTATTTCACAGAGCAGATCCGGTTCGCGCCGGGCGGGAACGGCGAGATACGCCTGACTGTCCGCCGGACCTACACGCTGGAGGTGTACCGCTGCAACCGGCAATCCGGCTTTCTGGAGGAGGAATTCCATACAAACGTTTTGCCGGCAGGCGAGGACGCCGCGTATCTGAGACGCGTGATTTGGAATCCGGACGGCAGCCGGATGCTTCTCTCTTATGGAAGTAAGCCGGATGATTGGGACAGCCCCGTATGCGCGGCGGACGGGCGGACGGGGAAGATACTCGGGACGGTTCCCGTTGCCGAGGCCGTGGAATGGAGTCCGGACGGCGGGCGGATCCTCTGCGTCCGGGAAGACGGGGGCTATCAGCTGTGGGACGGCGAACCCGGGGGCGTCCTGATCGATTTGGAGCTGCCGGCGGACGTCCGTGTGACGGATGTTTATCACAGGGATTATGAATATATGCCTAAGTTCAGCCCGGAATCGGGCAAAGTCGCCTTGCTGGGCGCGGACGGTATTTGCCGGGTTTACCGCGCGGCGGACGGCGCGCCGCTCTGTTCCCTCAGCGCCGCCGCCCTTGCGGATAACCTCAGATCCCCGGATCTGGAATCCTTCTCATGGAGCGCGGACGGCAGGTACTTGGCTTGTGTAAGCGAATTCGAGGAAGTCTTTGTATTCGACGCCGAAAACGGCGGTCTGACGCAGACGCCGGACACCGATGGCAAGTCTGTGTCGGACGCGCTGTTTATTCCCGGGACCAATACGATCGCCGTTTTGGGATCGGACAGGCCCTCCATAGGGCAGGCAGGGGCCCTGCTCAGCGGCGGCGCGGAAAATCTCACGGCGGGAGACGTCTTTCGGGCGATTCCGCGGATCGCCGGCATGATCCTCAACGCTGAGGATTGGGAAGATAAGCATTTGTTATTCCGGATTGGATGTCCGGCGGTCAGGAATACATACCGGCGGCAGCGATTTTAGGCGTCGGAAACGGCAAAAACGCCGGGGATGCCGGAATCACCGAAGACAACGGCGGCGCAGACGCCGGGGACGCCGGCATCCTCATGGCGAACCGGGTAAATTGGACCGCCGACGGAACATTCATCCGCGTGGATATCGGAACGCCGTTGACGGCGGCGCTGCTGACCGGGAAGCAGAATCCCCGCGACTACTTTGCCCGGCAGGCGCTTGTGAATCCGGACGCCCCGGCGCCCCCCGCGAGCCTGCCGGAGGGAGCGTTCGCCCTGGAATACAGCCCTTCCGGCCTGCGCGCGCTGACCGTTTGGCCTGCGGAAGATTACGTCCGCATGATTTTTGACGCGGAATCCGGACAAAGCGCGCCCCTGGGAATCCCGGATCATTGGGACGACGGCTTCAAATACGCGAACACCGCAGCATTCGCGCCGGACGAACGAAAGCTGCGATACGGCGCGGGCGTCTTTGACGCGGTTACGGGCGCCTTGCTGTATGAATTCGCGGAGGGGTCGGTCTCCGACCCCTCCGCGCAGAGCGCAATCAAGGCAAAGGACTTTTTCATCTGGAGCCCGGACGGCGCGCGCTTTGCCCTCCGCAGCCTGTCCGGCGCGGAGGAAACCGCGGGCGTCCGCGACGCGGTCACCGGCGAGAAACGCTTTGCGCTTCCGGGCGGCGGCTCGAACAGTCCGGACGGCCCGAACAACCCGGTATCCAACATCGTTTTCAGCCCGGACGGCACACAAATCGCCTACTCCGACACATCGCTCCGGTTAGCCGACGCGGGAACCGGTGAAATACGCTTCACACTTCCGGCGGACGACGGCCCGGTACTCAGCGCCGCCTTCAGCCCGGACGGCGGGCGGATCGCCTATTCCGGCGCCTCAATCCGCCTTGCCGATACAGGAACCGGCAAACTAGTCGCGGAAACGCGGGAATCCGGCGCCGCCGGCGGTGAACTCGCGTGGAGTCCGGACGGCCACATCCTCGCGGCACACGATTCCTATGGCCGGACGGCCATCTTTTACGACGGCGCGCTGAATCCCCTTTTTACGCTGGAGAATCAAGACACGGCGCCCGGTTTTTCCTTCGATTCCCACTTCGTCCTTACCGGGAACGGCACGGTCTATTCGACGGAAAACGGCAAGCCCCTGCTGACAAACACCAGCCTATCCGCCGCCTTTTCCCCCGCCGGGCCGCGCTATGCCCTGCTTTTGGCCGACGGAAGCGTCCAAATCCGCGAACTGCCGCCTCTGAGCGAATTGATGACGAGGGCGCGCCTGCGTCTGAACGGACGCGTGTTCACAGCCAAAGAACGCGCCGAGTATTTTTTGGAGTAGGCTATTCAAACTCGTTTACGCGGATATGCAACGTTTCGTTTTTAGCCATATAACATCACCCCTTAGATTTCATCCTGCGGAGCGGGGTATTAGTTGTGCATTTAACGCCAGACTTGATGCAATTATATTGCGGATTCTTTTTTCCAAAACACCATCTTTGCGAAGCAAATTACCGTGGTACTGATTGCCTTCAATAAGAGCGCGCTCATATCGAAATACGTTTGTGTATAGAGGATTGCCAATAATCCTATCTGCATCACATCGCTTTATAATTGCGGCTCCATATCGAAATTGATATGTCTGCTCGTCCTTCTCTTTCCGCTGTTCCATTATAAGTTTCAAGGCGCTCTCATCGTCATACCAGTTAATTGACGACTCAAAAAAACCGTCGTCTCGCCCAGCGTCATCAAACTGGAATATTTCGGCGGAGGCTCGTCCATCTGTATCAACAAAACCTGGGTTCGCCACGCCCCTGATAAACTTTTCAGGATAGCTCATTAAGTATTCTCCAGTACATATTCGACTATTTGGTCTACTGACCGTGAGATGTCGGCGTCAAGTTTTTGAGTATCAGCCATAAGCGAGCCCGCACTCTTATCTTGTGATACCACAAAAAAACTGCTTTCACTTCTCACTGGTTCCAAGGTAAAACCAACCCGAAAATCCTCAAAGTTCCATTCAAGCAAAGCGGCTTTATCGTCCTGTTGCACAAGATTCATCCGCGAAAGGTAGTTGTTCAAGGGCTTTCGCCTGTAAGCTCTTTGAAGCGAACGGTACAAATAAATGAGTACCTGCCTTACCTGTTCCGTCACTTCGTGGTCTTCCAAACCTGCCATTCTATCCGAGAGGCTTGAAAATATATTTATGTTTGTCGGCAATACAATACCGTAAGGTTCAACATCCGACGCGGAAGCAGATGTTTTACCCACAGTTTTTCTGACCACTCTTTGATTGACTTCGTTGCAAAAACTGCTTGTTCTATCATGACTCATAATTCACTCAATTCGCTCGGCTCCATCGCGTCGTGCAGTTTCTCTGTGATAATCGACCTAATTAGCTTTCTTGCATAATCGTGAAGGTAAGTCAACGAAGCGTCCAGTTCTCCGATATTTTTACGAAGCATATACATATCGCTATCGACGATAAAGGATTCTTCGTCGCTAAAGATGGGGAGACCAAGGGTTGCGTCTCCGATGAAACCCTTGGCGGCGTTTATCTGAGCAATAGCGCCATTTCCGATATCAAGTTCGACAGCAGCGTTTTGATTCCGCACATCATCACTGATTTCGGAATTCGACATAAAGCCCAACACAAACGGTTGAATGAGTTCAGGCCAGGCCGCGTCATTTAGATTTAACGCCGACTTCTTAAATGCATCCACATACCTTAAACCAATTCTTTCAAAAAATGCCGGACGATATATTTCCAATAGCGCGTCCAAAGGCTTCTGGAGATGCTCTTGGAAATTCTCCCAACGGTCGTAAGCCGAAGTTGACAACGCTAAGAATGTCGATGTCAGGTTAATATGCCACTTCTCGTCTGCCGATGAGAACTTATAGTTGTTTATGGTTTCTGATTGGAAAATGCGCGGAGCAGGCGGTATTTCGTTGCCGCCAATATCCATAGTTATCTGTTGCTGCTGTTCCACCGCAACCTGAAACAAGGGATAATCATCCCTAATACGTTCCTGAAAGGCGGCAGGTTGCTTTTCATTTATCATCAAGATACGCGGAAAGCGAAGCTGACAGACAACTTCTATAAGTGGGTTCTTCTTATAGATAACCCGTTGAAAGTCTGAAAACGGCATTATAACAACCTCCTCCAAATGATCTATTAACCGGCGCATTGCCCGATTTTACCGCAACCACGCTACTCTTGCTGTAGTATATTATATTCTGTCTTATAATGCAAGATTCTTCACCTCGTTTAACACTTTCAACGTTTATTCTCTCAACGGTTATGTTACAAAAGCAGCCATTGCGTGCAGAAATTACGCTTTTGAAAACCGGCGCGTCAGAGCGTCGGCCACCCCGGCGGCCTCGTCGAAATCACTGTGCAGAATATATTCGGCGATCGCGCGGAGCGCGGCGCGGAGATCCGCCCGCCGGGCTCCCCCTTTCAGCGCGGCGACAGCCGCGTCCGCCGCCGCGCCGTCGTATTCCGCGCAGGCCCGCCTGAGCATCCGAAGCTGCGCGCCGAAAAACGCCGCGTCCTCCGAAGCGCCCGCGTCCTCCGAGACATCCGCGTCCTCCGAAGCGCCCGCGTCCGCCGGCGCGCCTGACGCCTCCGGCGGAAGATCCCGCGCAAACGCTTCCAGCACAGCGATAAAGCTTTCGGCGCCGGCCGCTATGAAGGCGCTGTCCCCCTCCCGGCCCGCCTTTTCGAGCCGGGCCGCCAGCGCGGACTTCTCTGTTTCCCCGATGTTTGCCAGCGCGGATTTCATCGCGTGGGCGGCAGTCGTGAACCCTTTGATATTCCCGCCGCGCGCTGTTTCCCGCAGCGTCACGGCCGCCCTCGCGGCGTCCCCCCTGAAGATCTCAAGAAGCCTCGGATCGGCGCCCGGCTCAGCCGCTGCCATATCTGGAACCGGCGCCGCCGTCCTTGCTTTCTCCGCCCCGTTTCTGTGACGGTCGCGGACAAACTTGTTCAGGACGTTGTTCAGCTGCCTTATGTCAATGGGCTTGGATATGAAGCCGTCAAAACCGTTCTCCATAAACATCTGATCGCTGCCCGTGACCGCGTTCGCCGTCAGCGCCACAATCGGCGCGCTGTAGCCAAGCCCGCGGAGCTTCCGCGCCGTCTCCACCCCGTCCATCTCGGGCATCATGTGATCCATAAAAATCACATCATAAGAAGCGCCGCCTTTTATTTTATCTAAAGCCGCGAAACCGCCGGACGCCGTCTCGATGTTCAGACCGTAAACCGCCATCAGACCGTGCGCGACATAGAGGTTCACGTCTACGTCGTCCACGATCAAAACGCTTCCGTAAGGCATCGGTTCCCGGACGATCTGCGCGTTCGCGCCCTGCCGGCCGCGCATAAACTGAAAACCGCGAAGGCTTTGCGCCAGTTCCGCGCCGATGGCCGCGCCGCCCGCCCGCTTCTGAGGCAGCGTTACCGTGAAGACACTGCCCCTGCCGTATTCGCTTTCCACATCGATTTCGCCCCCCATCATCCGCGCAAGGCTGCGGGTGATGCTCATGCCCAGCCCGGTTCCTTCCGTGGCGCGGTTCGCCTCGCCGTTAAAACGCGAGTATTCGCTGAATAACCGCTCCAAGTCCTCCGGCTTCATGCCCTGGCCCGTGTCCGCCACACGAAACACCAAAGCCGCAGCCCCGTCCGTTTCGCTTGACTTCACCGAAAACGTCACGCTCCCGCGCTCGGTGTATTTGAACGCGTTGGACAGGATGTTGGTGAGGATTTGCTTGATGCGAAGCTCATCGCCGAACAGCCGCGCCGGTACGTTTTCGTCCACATCAAGAAAAAATTCTATGGGTTTGCTCCCGATTCTGAACACATTCAATTGCACCGCGTCGTTGATCATGCTCGCCGTGTCATACTCCGCGGGGCGGATGTCAAACTGCCCTGTTTCTATTTTTGACAGATCAAGTATGTCATTGATGATTCCGAGCAGCCCGTGCGCGGAGCTGCGGATGGTGTCCATCGCCTTGGTCAGATCCGCGGGCATATCGCCGCGCTGAAGCTGAATCTCGGCGACGCCGATGATCGCGTTCATCGGCGTGCGGATTTCGTGGGACATAGTGGCCAGAAACCGTGATTTCGCGCGGTTCGCGTTTTCCGCGTCCATCTTGGCCGCGACGGTTTCCGTAATATCCGTTATCTCGATAAACATGCCGTCCGTGCCGCCGATGAGCCTGTCAGAGAGTATTTTGAAATAATGGGTCTCGCCGGCGACGACGATCTCGCGGGTATCCGTCCAAAAACCGTCGGAGTCAAGGATATCCGCAAACATCATCTCCAGGCTTTTCTCGGAAAACAAGTCCAGCAGCGGGCGCCCCGTGGCGTGTTCCGGATCAATGTCCGCGAATGCCGCCAAGGGCTCGGAAATATACCGCACCAAATTTTCCGTATCGACGATGACCATGTAATTCGGCGTTGTTTTCAGCAGCGAGGAAAAGGCGCTCAGCCCTTTTTCCGCCTGCCCCTCTTTCTTCGTCGAGCGCCACGACAAAGCGGCGAGGAAAAAGAAACCGTACAAAAACAGCAGCCCGTCAATGCTCATGGTCTTGAAATCCGCTGTCGCGTCCTGCCGGAATACGCTCAGGAACAAAACGATATTCACGGCGATGTTCTCGACGAAAAACGCTATGACCATTTTGAAATCCTGATACAGGCATACAATCCCGGCGATGCACAGGATGGAAATATAGTAATATTCAAAATCCGCCGTAACATAGGCCCCCGCGATAAAGGACAGCAAAATCAGCGTGCCGGACAGCAAGGGAACCGAGCGGCGGTTTTTCAGTATGATCTGCGTCAGGCACACACAGATTCCGCACCCCAGGCACATAAAAAAGACCAGAACGCCGCGCTCAATATAAAGACCGGTGATGAGAGACTCGCACAGGCGCAGAACCCCGTACAGCATGATGCCAAAAATCCCCGCGATATTGGCGAACCTCCGGTTTTTGGTTATCTTTTCGGCTTTACGGTTCATGAATCGCTTCCCCTCGCTTTCCGCCGGATCCTTTCCGTTACGTCCACAAAACCCAAACCCTCCGGAACGGCCACTTTCACGGCGTCGGGCAGCACTTTGAATGTGATTTCGGATGTCATGAATAATTCGCCGTCCAAGATGACGGTCATAGGCGTTTCGCTTCGGCATGACATTTCACGGAAGCGCAGATGCGTGAATATCCGCGGGTATTTTTCAAACCGCCCGCGCGTGTATTCCGGCATAATCGAAAGGGTGCGGAACGGGGAGATACGGTTCAAAAAAACAATGTCCAGTTCCCCGTCGTTCGGCGCGGCGTAAGGATTCGGGATGTTGCCGCCCCCGTTGAACGCGGTGTTCGCGATGTTCATATTGATATATTCGCCGGATTTGTCCGCGCCGTCAATTTTTACGGTATAGCGTTTCGGCAAAATGGAACCGTTAATTATGCCGGTTATGGCGCCGATTTTATAGAGCGCCGGTATAAAACGGCGCATATATCTGTCTTTGCTCGTCGCTTTCATGATGCCGTTCATACGCATAACCGCCTGACTTTCCGCTCCGATGCTGCAGTTGACCAAGGCGAAGCGCGAGCCGCACCGAATCAAATCCACAGGCACGGACGGCGCTCTCGACAGACGTTTGATATCGCGAAAAATCTCGAAATTCTCCACGCCCAGCGCGTTTACGAAATCGTTGGCGTTACCGTAAGGAACGCTGGCGAGCTCCGCGTTCTCAAACTCCGCCATACCGTTCAAGCAGTCAAAAAGTATCCCGTCGCCCCCAACGGCGTAAATTCTCACCGTTTCACCGTCCCTGACGCTCGCCGTATATCTGTGAACAGCAGCCACGGCGTCACGGGGACAGCGGGATATGTAGACCTTGTATTCCGCGCGGTTGCCGGCGGAAAAACAATTTTCCACACTGAGAAGAAAACGCTTCAAATCCTCCAATTGAACAAAGGATTTGGGGTTTATGACGAAATAATGACGCATGGCGCCCCCCCTCTTTCCCTCGCATAGATTCCTTAGCCGCTCACGGTCATGGCCTCGACCCAGAATTCGTCGGCGACGCTCAGAAACAACTCAATGATCTTAGGATCGAAAGCCGTTCCCGCGTCGTTTTTAAGCAGCTCGACGGCTTCTTCATGGGAGAAAGGCTTTTTATAGGGGCGCTCGCTGATGAGCGCGTCGTATACGTCGGCGACCGCCATGACGCGTCCCTGCAAGGGGATCTCCTCGCCCGCGAGCCCTTCCGGATAGCCCGTGCCGTTCCATTTTTCATGGTGGGCCGCCGCGAACACTCTGGCGTGGACAAGAAAGTCGCCGCCGCCGATTTTCCCCGCGATTTCGTCAATCAGCCGCGCGCCCTCGGCGGCGTGGGCGCGGATCACCGCAAACTCGTCTTTTTCCAATTTGCCGGGCTTGTTGAGGATATGGTCCGGCACGGAGTTTTTGCCGATGTCGTGCATCTGCGCGGAAGGAATGACGACGCCCATGTCCCAGCCGGCGATTTCCTCCGCGTATAGCCCCGCGCCAAGCATGGCCTTCAGCAGTATCGCAAGGTATTTCTGCGTTCGCTCGATGTGCCCGCCCGTCACCTGGTCGCGGCTTTCCACAATGTCCGCCACGACGGAAATAATGCCGTTCTGCTGCCGGATGAGCTGTTCCGTGCGTTTTTTGATCAACTCGTCCAAACCGATGTGCATTTCGATATGCTTCAGCAAGACAGGCGCCGAAAAAGGCTTCGTCACGAAGTCCACGGCGCCGAGTTCAAACCCGCGCACCTCCGCCTCCGCGTCCGACTGAGCGGTCAGGAACATCACAGGAATCCGGCTCAGCTCCGCGTCCGCCTTCATCCGTTTCATGGCTTGAAAGCCGTCCATCTCCGGCATATCCACGTCGAGCAGCAGCAAATCGGGGATTATTTTTTCGGCCAGCTTGAACATTTTTTGCGCCGACGGTATGGTGAACACCCTGTATGAGCCTTCCAGCGCCATTTTCGCCGTGGCGAGGTTTGTGTCGTTATCATCGACGACAAAGACCGTTTTCGTGATAATCTCCCCTTTCCGACAAAAAACAGGCTTCTTCGCGCTAAAAGTATAGCGTGAAAAAAGCCTGTTCCTGAATTATGTCGAAAAAGTTATACTCTTCATTGGGTTATAAAAGTATAACCCCCGCCATATCCGGTCAGAATGGAAAATTTGTCCGTCTCTTCTTCGCCCAGTTTCTTTTTCAGCCGTGAAATGTGCATACGGACCGCGTTTTTATCATTGTTGAGCGGCGCGCCCCAAACGCGCTCGTAGATCGCTTCGCCCGTCAGCTCCTGATCCTCGTTTTGCGCAAGCAGCAGCAGTACGGCAAACTCCTTCGGGGTCAGCTCCGCGTCGCGCCCGTCCACAAACGCCTTGCCCCGCGGGATCTGGAGGGTCAGCGGCCCCCGCGCGAGTACCGTGGCTTCGGTTACCCTCTGCCGCGTCATCTCCGCCCTGCGGAGCAAGCTTTGAATGGCCGTCAGCAGCAATTCCCGCTCATACGGCTTTCTTATGTAGTAATCCCCGCCCGCCGTCAGCCCGGCCATCTCATCCGCCGGCTCTCTCTTACCCGTGAGGAACAGCATAGGCGCGTCGCTCGCGGCGCGAAATTCCTCACACAGCGAGAAGCCGTCGCCGTCCGGGAGCATAACGTCCAAAACGAACAAATCAGGCTTGCGTTCGCGTACAAGCGCCCGCGCTCCGGCGGCGTCAAACGCGAGCAGCGCCTCATAGCCCTTGCGCGTCAGGAAACGGGCGTTGAGCCGCGCCAGTTCTTCTTCATCCTCCACCATTAAAATCAGCGGTTTCCGGTCACCCATGTCCGTGTTTCTCCCCAAACTATGATCTCACCTGCCGTAATAATACCGCCTCAACCGCATTTGTCAAGAACAGATTTTTGATTCCGCGATTCGTAATTTAGAAAGAGACGGGCGGCAGAATACCGCCCCCTACAAACGCATCGTTCATGGTACCCGTAGGGGCGGCATCCTGCCGCCCGGGACCGCCCCCGGAAACTATCATATCCCGTCATTCCGGCGCGGCTCCGGCAAATACAGGGACGCCTTAAACAAATCCCCGTCAATCGAGAGCGCGAAGCGTCCGCCCTGGGACGCCACGAAGCTCTGCGCGATGGACAGGCCCAGGCCGCTGCCCTCCCCGCTTCTCGCCTCGTCCCCGCGTTTGAACCGCTCCATGAGCTCCGACGGCTCCACATTCAGGGGATGCTCGGAGATATTCTTGATATCCAGCCGGTACGATCCCTCTTCCGGAACGATGTCGATATACACCCGCGACCCCGCCAGCGCGTATTTAAACACATTGGACAGCAGATTCTCCATCACGCGCCAGAGCAGCTTCCCGTCCGCGCGGACCGGGGCGCGTTCCGGCAGGCTCAGGCGGAAATCGAGTCCCGATCCGCGCACCCTCTCGTCCAACTCGCCCAGCACCTGCCGGACAAAATCCGCCAGGTCGAGATTCTCCGCGTGAACCTCGATATTGCCGCTCGCCGCCTTGGACGCCTCAAACAAATCGTCGGTCAGGGTTTTGAGCCGCGCGGATTTTTGAATCAAAACCTCAAGGTATTCCGGCGCTCTCTCGGCGCCGAGGCCCTCGCTTTTGAGCAGGTCGGTGTAAGTAATCAACGATGTGAGCGGCGTGCGGATATCGTGGGAGATATTCGTGATCAATTCGGTCTTGAGCCGCTCGCTTTTCAGGCGTTCCGCGACGGCGGTGTTGATCCCGTCGGATATATGGTTGATCGAAGCGGCGATGCCGCCGAGTTCCCCGCCGGTCACAGCGATCGGAGCGTCATAACGGCCCTCGCTTGCGGCCTTCGCCCCCTGTTCCAGCAAGTGAAGCCGCCGGGCGTACCACAGCATCCCCAGCACCGCCGGCGCGGCCAGTATGAACCCGAACACCAGCCGGTGGTAAGCCGAATCCATGGCGGCGCATATGACCGCCGCCGCGAACAAACCGCAGCCAACTAACGCCACTCTCAATGTCAGCGGGAACCCCGCCCACAGCGATTCCACGAAGCGGCGCAGCCTGCCGCAAACCCCGTGAATCAGTACATAAGCCAGGGTGTGCCTCCACCATTTCCCCGATTTGATATGTTTGGCAAAGCTCGCAGTCCATCCCAAGATGGGCAGCGTAAAGAACACCGACAGAACAGCGCAGAGCGCGACCATCCCCCAGAAGTTGTCATAGCGCCACGCGTAAGACGCCGCCTCAAAGGAAACGAGACAAACAGCGAATTCATAAGCCGCGAGTACGCCGAATCTCACATCCAGCCAGGGCTTATCCCAAAAAGTAAAATTCAGCCCGCCGGTCTCGCCGCCGTACCTCCGCCCCGCGCCGGCTATGAGTACGATGATAAGGGCCAGCGCGGCGATGACCGGCGCCGCGATGACGGTCAGATAGATTCCAATCTGGCGCTGCGCCGCGCGCCATACATTGTTCTGCCAAACCACCGCCTCGCTGGAGAACGCGACATAGCTCGACAGCTTATCCCCGCCGTAAGACTGATAAGGGGCGGGCGCGGGAAAGTCGCCCTCCCGGCTCCGCTCATACGCCCTGCCGAATTCGGCGACTTGGTAGACCGGCTGCGACCGGAAGAAGTCCGCGCCGGTGTCCGGCGAGACATTGCCGATCCATCGCTCGCCGTCCGTCAAGAGATAATAGAGCCCCGGCATCTCCTCAAGCCGGTTTTGCATGTAATAAAACTCATTCAGCTGTGTATTGACCGCCTCTTCCACCATCCGCTCCGCCCGGGGTGTGTTCATTTCCTCCGTGGAAATAGACCCCGCCCGCGATATCTCCGCTCTCCCCATCACCGACATCAGCTCATACCGCGTAACGCGGATCGGACCCCCATCGCGGTTATACACCTCATATTCCTCCGCCCGCCATTCCAGGCAGCCCATGTCCCGGATGTGCGCCTCACTCTCCATCCAGAACACGCGCTCCGCCAGCGTGGCCGCGTCCGGCACATAATGATCAAAAAAATAGCTGTTGCTGCCAAAGTCCGAAAACAGAAGGCCCATGTTCGCGTTGTCCAGTCTTCCAAACCCGTACAAGCCGAATAAAAAAACGAACGCCATCACCGGAATCAGAATGACACAGCCTATTTTAACGGGCCGGCGCGCCGTCCAGCCTTTCCATTTTGTAGCCAAGTCCCCACACCACCTTAATGTATTTTGGTTCGCCCGGATTGATCTCGATCTTCTCACGGATACGCCGGATGTGTACGGTCACGGTGCTGCCCCCGCCGACAGAATCCTCCCCCCAGACCCGCTCATAAATCTCCCCGATGGAAAAAACCCGGCCAGGGCTGCGAATCAGCAGGCAGAGGATTTTGTATTCCAGCGGCGTCAGATGCACATCCTCCCCGTCCACCGTCACCGTCTTGTGCTCGTCGTCCAGCGTCAGACCGCCGGCCGTGTACACATCCCCGTCCTCCGGCGCCGGCCGGCTGCCCAGCGCCGTATAGCGGCGCAGCTGGCTTCTGACCCGCGCGATGAGCTCCAGCGGATTGAACGGCTTGGTCACATAATCGTCCGCGCCCATATTGAGCCCCAATATTTTGTCCGTATCCTCGCTCTTGGCCGAGAGCATAATAATGGGAATGTTGCGTTCCCGCCGGATCTCCATCGTCGCGCGGAGCCCGTCCATCTTAGGCATCATCACGTCCATGACGATGAGGTGGACATCCTCCCGCTCCAGCATGGACACCGCCTCTTCCCCGTCCCGGGCCAACAGGGTCGCGTACCCTTCATTCTGCAAATAAATCCCAATGGCCGCCGCGATCTCCTGATCATCGTCGCAAATCAATATGTTCATCCGCCTCCGCCGCCTCCCCCACAGCGTCCTCCGACGCCGCTTCTGTCTCCCATTATATCACATCCCTTCGAGACACATTGTAGCGCGCGATTCTTACAAAGCGACCCAACATTCTATTAAGATTTTCTTACATTCAACAAGCCGTCAGGCGGCAAAAAAACGCCGGAGCCTCATGATTGAGACCCCGGCGCCACATTTTGTCATTCCGGGCTTGTCCCGGAATCCATCGTTCCCCTCCTCGTATTGCTCCAGCATATGATTCATCGGCTTAGGATTCCTTAGTCAGCTTATGAAGAGAATCCCGGAACAGTTTTTCGCCCTCTGATAAAACGCCGAAAAAATCCTCGTCAATTCTTTCTACGATTTCTTAATCCTCTTCGCCATTTTTCGTGTTTCATCATACGAATCATAAAGACATTCATCAAGAATGTTCGTCCGCAAGACATGGCTCCTCCACATAGCCTCGACTATAGCCGACCTGCAATATGCACATGCTCCGTATCTATACACATGCTCCAAAATATCGCCGCAAGATTTTGAACGGTGCTTAGTATAAATTTCCCGTATGTTTAGTTGCGTTGCATGGGACACCTTCCTTGACGACAAAACATGTTCGCGAATAACAATTTCATCTTGCCTGCTCCAATTATTGATGAGCAAAGGAAGCCCTGCGTCGAGATTTCCCGATGTAATAAGTTTTAGCGACAAGTCATGTACACGCCTATCCTCGAAACGCTCTAAAGCGACAATAGCAATATCTTGAAGCCGCTCGCAATCGCTTTCCGCATAGTTTATCAACAAATCAATATCCGCGGGAAAATCTATATCTCTAAAAACGCGCAGCATATTTGCTTTTATCTCGTCAGATTGTTCACCAATGATTATAGACACCAAGTTTTTTAAATCATTTTGATCAGCCTGCCTGGAAAACCCCACTGCCGATATTCGCATACGCCCATATGCGTATTCATCTTTTTCAAGCTCCCTGGCTCGGGTAACATAGCCTTCAAGTGTAACTTCCGGTTCTACTCGCAAACGCGAATTTTCTTCCCGTATTATCTCTAACTCGTTAATAGCTCCAACAAATGCCTTAACTTCCGCTGATTTTTCCGAAGCAATATCAAAATATCGGGCTATTTTTTCATTTCCAAAAATGTTTTTACAATGGTCAAGAAACCAGTCATAGTCATCACAGGCATCGTCTTTTCTCATCATCGAGATACGTCCGGCATCCGCGACGCACTCTTTGAAAGCAGCCCATTTGCGGGTATCCACTTCATATATCATCAATTCTTCAAATTGCTCACGTTCACAATATCTGTACGGGAAAGTTCTCTGCCTCGAAAGCTGTTCGGTCAAACATTGGTACTTAGCGCGCAGAGCGTTTCTTGTTTTTTCGCTGCCATCATCAGCATATAAAAACAGAATATCCGCAAGTTGTTGAAACAGGCGGTGCTCAAGCCTTTTCATAAAAGTGTTAATAAGGATATCTTCAAATTCATCTTTTGCTCCGAGCGCGCAAATGGCGGTATATAAATAATGCCCTTTTGTCCCTTCGATCTGCACATCATAAGCGATATCTTTCAGACAGCAGCGCAAAACTATATCCCGATATTTGTAACGCTCAGGATTCTTTTTGAGTTCAATAATCGCGCTGCCAAGCCCACGGCG
>JAISDM010000165.1 GCA_031264885.1 Peptococcaceae bacterium
AGGGGATACCTATACCGTAGGGGCGGCATCCTGCCGCCCGGGACCGTCCAGAAACGATCATATCTTGTCATTCCGGGCTTGTCCCGGAATCCAGGTTCTCTCTTTTTGGATTCTGGGACAAGCCCAGAATGACAGGGGCGTGAACAGTAACAATCGCTTGTATTGACAACGGCCGCGCGGCGGTGAGAATCTTGGGCTGCTATCTGAACGGTTGGAGGGACAAGACTTATGATCAAGCTGTCACGGCTCATTGACGCGATGACGGAATACGAACGCGGTGTTCCCCATCGAGTGGGACATTTTCTGAAAGTCCACGGCTGCGCCAAGACAATCGGCGAGCTGGAAAATTTGCGGGAAGATACGCTGTTCATTCTTGAAACCGCCGCCATTGTTCACGACATCGGCATTAAGCCGAGTTTGGAGAAGTACAAAAGCAGCGCGGGCAAATATCAGGAACGTGAAGGCGGCGCGGCCGCCCGTGAAATGCTCGGCAGACTGGGATTTGAGCCGGCGGTTATCGACCGGGTGGTCTTTCTCGTTGAACACCATCACACCTACACAGGTGTTGACGGACCGGATTATCAAATCCTGCTTGAAGCGGACTTTCTTGTGAATATGCGCGAGGAAGAAATGACTCGCCCGGCCATTGAGGCGGCGTACCGGAACGTGTTCCGAACGGCGGCGGGCAAGCGGTTTTGCGAAAGGCTGTATCTGACGTAATGACAATCCCGGAATCCACAAAAGGGGGAACACCGATGAAAAAAAGAATCCTGATCCTCAGCCACTTCAAAGGCCACCAGATGGCCGGCTTCGGCGGCGCGGTCAAGAATATCTCCATCGGCATCGGCTCTTCCGAAGGGAAGGCTTGGATACACAGCGGCGGAACCAGCCGGCGCAATCCCTGGGGCGGCAAACAGGACGATTTTCTCAAGTGCATGGCCGAAGCGGGAAATCGGTTTCCGACGCCCTCGGCCATGGGAAAAACATTGTCTATATCAATGTGATGAACCGCCTATCCATCGACTGCGATTGCAACGGCAATCCCGCCGAGCCCGACATTCACGACATCGGCGTCCTCGCCTCCGCTGACCCGGTCGCCCTTGACCAGGCTTGCATAGACCTCATCTGGGCAGCCGAAGGCAACGAGACCTTCGTGAAGCGGGTGGAAAGCAAAAACGGTCTCCTGACCCTCGAACACGCGGAAGAAATCGGCCTGGGAAGCCGCCGGTATGAGTTGGTGAATTTAGACGTCTGATTTAGTACAGCTCGCATTGTTTGCGCTTTGTCCCGACGCCGCAGGCGAATCGCTTGCCGGGCCTTCGTTATTACAGCTTGCAAAAGTCATTCCAAAGATCAACATGGCAATGCCGAAGATGATTGCTTTTTTTATCATTACTACCTCATCACCTCGCAAAGGCCCGTGGCGCCCACGAACCATCAATCCCGCTCCGATTTCGCACAAGTATCATAGCACAATTCCACGAAAACATTCAAGCAAAATTCAGTATGCTGCCAAGGCGAATTATCCGGTTCTATGAACGCAATCAGCGCGTCAATGGCCTTATCCGTCCCGACTTTGAAAAATGTATTGCGTATGTCACACAAATACGATATGCTTTATCGTTTCGCCCTTTGGCCGTAGACCATATTTTGTTTGTTTCTGTCAGATTATGGTGGTATAATGTACTTGCTGCCGACCCTTCGGCGAGAAGGGGGGTGACGCAGTGGAGCTTTTTTTAACCCTCATTTTCTCGGTTATGGCAAATGTGGCTAGCCACTACATATGCAAATGGCTGGATCGGGAAAAAAAGTAGGCAGTCGGCCTGAACGAAAAACCACGGGGAGCCGCCCCGTGGTTTTTCTGTGACGCAGTGTTTTAACCCTCTAATTACAAACCTATAATAGCACAAAAAAACCAATGAGGTCAATACTCAATTTTTGTTTGTTCTGCGATTCGTAGTTGATTCGTAGTTGAGGGTAGATTGACAATAATGTTTAATCCCCGCTCTTTTCCGCGTGCCCGAGCAGGTACAGAAAAGCAAACGCGGGGATTCGGAGGAGTTTGTCGCCGGACGCGGTGGTGTGGATGCCATAGTCGTTCGCGTTCTTGGTTACAATGATGGCGGCGTCCGCTTCTTTGCAAAGCCGGCAGATCGCGTCGCCGTCCGAAACCGGCGCGCCCTCCCGGTATTTGACCTCAACCAGGATATTCCCGCGATTGGCGTATTCAACCACCACATCCACCTCTTTGTTTTTCCGTCCGCCTCTGTAATATCCGACCGAGGTTGCTTTGTGACGGTAGAAGGCCGCCACATGCGCATAGACGGCAGTCTCCACCACCTTCCCCATCTCGACCGGATCGGCCGGAATCGAATCATCCATCAGAACCGCGTTGCGGAGCGCCGCGTCCGCGATGTAGATTTTTGGACTGGCCTTGAGGACTTTTTTCCCAGCCATGTCAATGGGCCAGCTCTGATAAATCAGGTTCGCGCTTTCCAGATAGCGGATGTAATTTTCGACTGTCGGGCGGGAGACGCCTTGCAATTCCTTAGCGATGGCTTCTATGGATACAATGGAAGACGATACGTTGCAGAGATAAAGAAAGATACGCTCCAATTCGGTGGAATTCCGAATCGGGTAAAGTGAGGGCAAATCCCCTTTCAATACCTTATCGACAACATCCTCGCGCAGAATCTGCCGGGCTGCCAAGTCATTGTCCGCTGCGGCCAGTTCCGGGAATCCGCCGACCTGCAGATACCGGGAAAAATGGTTATGCGCCTTTGAAAGCTGGAGCATGACCTGTGTGCGCTCCTGCTGTGATTGGGAAAGCAGCGAAGTAATATTTACAGCGGGCGGTAAATCCGGCTTTTCGACCCCGATCAATTCGCAGTATTCGTAGAAGGACATGGTGGGCGCTTGGATCACCGACCATCTGCCGGCGCCGCTCTCATGGGTTCCTTTCATCAGAGCGGGACTGGCCGATCCGGTAGCCACAACCTTTGTGTCCGGCTGCGTATCATAGACGGTTTTCAGCCATTGATCCCAATCTTGGGCGTATTGAACCTCATCGAAGAAATAATAACAATCCTTCCCGGCATAAATATGTTCATGATAGCAGTCCAAAATATCGCTGAACACGCTCAGTTTCAGCATGGGATGATCCATGGATATATAGACGATTTTCGCCGGCGGGACGCCGCTGTTCAGCAGGCTTTCAATCATCTGATATTGGATGGTCGT
>JAISDM010000256.1 GCA_031264885.1 Peptococcaceae bacterium
AGTTCTTCCATTGTCTTAACAACAACGCGGCCATCGGCAAATTGCTGCATCGACCTATCAATTCTCGTTGTGTACATATTTTAGTATGTTTTTCTGTTCCTGTCAACCGCCTATAACTCCACCCCCTCTGTGGATTCACGGTTCCGGCGCGTTTTTTTACAGCTTGACACCGGCGGCTTTCCAAAATATAATGGATACAAATGCGAATGATACGCATTTGTATTTCACTGTTCAGGAGGCTGTTGAAAATGAAAAGGATTTGGAGTATACTTTTAATTGGATGTATCGGTTTGTTCTGTTTCGCCGGATGCGGCGGAGGCAATTCGACGCCGCCCGCCGCCGGTTCCGGAGAAAATACCCCGGCGGAAAGCGCCCCGCCTAAGCTGTCTGTGTACGCCAGCTTTTATACCATGTATGATTTTGCCGTGAAAATCGGCGGCGATAAGGCCGAGGTGGTCAACATGGTTCCGGCGGGCATGGAGCCTCACGACTGGGAACCGTCCGCGTCCGATATCACAGGGCTGGAGAACGCGTCGATATTTGTGTATAACGGCGCCGGAATGGAGCATTGGGCCGAAGACATTCTGGAGGCGCTGCAAAATCCAAATCTGACCGTTGTGGAGGCGTCGGCGGGCATCGAGCTGATGGAGGGCCACCACGATCATGATGAGGACGGGCATGAGGATGAGGATCATGAGGAAGACGAGGATCACGAGGAAGAACACGAAGAGGAATACGATCCTCATGTCTGGCTCAGTCCGCTGAGCGCCAAACGCGAGATGGAAAACATCAAAAACGCTTTCGTTCAAGCCGATCCTGCCAATCAGGATTATTACGAGGCGAATTACACAAAGTACGCCGCTGAGTTTGACGCGCTGGATCAGGAATTCAAGGACGCCCTTTCGCCGCTGCCCAATAAAGACATCATCGTATCGCATCAGGCTTTCGGGTACTTGTGCGCGGCTTACGGATTGAATCAAATCCCCATCGAGGGACTGGCGCCGGATTCGGAACCGGATCCCGCGCGGATGGCTGAAATCATTGATTTTGCCAATGAACATCAAGTCAAGGTTATTTTCTTTGAGGAACTGGTCAGCCCGAAAGTGGCCGAAACCATCGCGGATGCCATCGGCGCCGAAACTCAGGTGCTGAGTCCCATCGAAGGGCTCGGCGATGAGGAACAAGCCGCGGGGGACGATTATTTTTCCGTGATGCGTCAGAACCTGGAATCGCTGAGAAACGCGCTGCGATAAGAATTTGGCCCGGCGGCAAGGGGATGGATTCCGGGACAAGCCCGGAATGACGGGGGAGAAACAAGCCCGGAATGACGGGTCAAGCCTGAAGGAGAAGCCTTATGTCCGGCATCGTTCGAGTGGATAATTTGAGTTTTCAATACGGAGATGAGCCGATTTTCTCACAAATCGGCTTCTCTGTTTATCCAGGTGAATCCGTGGCGGTGATCGGTTCTAACGGCGCGGGCAAAAGCACCTTGCTGCGCTTGATTCTGGGCGAGCTTACCCCGCTTACAGGGAGCGTCCGTCTGTTTGGGCAAGAGGTTCGGCACTTCAGGGAATGGACAAAAATCGGTTACCTGGCACAGAACGGAACCCAGGCTGTCAGCGGATTCCCCGCTACGGCGGAGGAAATCGTGACCGCGAATCTTTACTCGCGAATCGGCTTCCGGCCTTTCCCCAAAAAAGAACATCGGGAGAAAGCCCGAACCGCCCTCCGGCAGGTGGGCATGGAAGATTATGCCAAGCGCATAGTCGGCGCGCTTTCGGGCGGACAGCAGCAGAGGGTTATGCTGGCGCGGGTGCTTGTAAGCGATCCGGAACTGCTTTTTTTGGACGAACCCACAGTCGGCGTGGACGCTGAAACGGTCATGTCGCTTTTCGATCTTTTGACCCGGCTCAACCGGGAGAACGGTCTGACTGTCGTGATGATCACTCATGATCTGGCCAGGGCGTCGGAGCGGATGTCAAGGGTACTCTGTTTGGAGGATGGCACCCTTGTGGAACTGGACAAGGCGCAGATTGACAAGGAATTGACCCACAAACACAAGCATCCGGGCGTGTAAAAATAAAAGGATGATGACAAAATGGCGATTTTGGAATATGATTTTATGCGAAGGGCGTTCGCGGCAGGTATTCTGCTGGCGGTGATCATTCCCTGCATCGGAATGATCGTGGTTCTAAAGCGGCTTTCCATGATCGGAGACGCGCTTTCCCACTCGTCATTGGCGGGGGTGGCGGCCGGACTCATATTGGGCGTGAATCCCATATTAGGCGCCGCCGCGGCATGTATCGCCGCCGCGCTGGGCATCGAGGCCATCCGCAAAAAGATCCCCAAATACTCCGAAATGTCCATCGCCATCATTATGTCGGCGGGAATCGGGCTTGCGGGCGTTCTTTCGGGTTTTGTAAAAAACGCCGCGAATTTCAACAGCTTTTTATTCGGCAGCATTGTGGCCATCAGCGATTTTGAATTGAGCCTGGTCGTGGGGGTCAGCTGCGCGGTGACGCTGGCGTTCATCCTTTTGTATAAGGAATTGTTTTACATCGCGATGGATGAACGCGCCGCGCGAATCGCGGGGGTTCCCACGCAGGCCGTCAATTTCGTTTTCACCATTTTAACCGCGGTGACTGTATCGGTGGCGGCTCGAACGGTGGGCGCTCTGATCGTGTCTTCCATGATGGTGGTTCCCGTCGCCTGCGCTATGCAGTTTGGGAAAAGCTACAAGCAAACATTGATTTACTCGGTGTGTTTCGCCGTTTTATTTACCGCGGCGGGATTATTCCTGGCTTATTACGCCCGGTTGAAACCAGGCGGAACCATTGTGCTGCTGGGCATCCTTTGCCTCATGCTGATTCTGGCCTTTAAAGGCGCGGCGGCGGCAATTTCGGCGAGGATCAAAAGGTAAGGAACTCGTTAAACCGGAGAGGTAGGTGATATGCTTTGCGTGAGATTCAAAACAGCTGGCCCGCGGGCGTCAAGAGAACCAAACAGCGGGAAGCCGTCCTCGCGGTGCTTGAAAGCGCCGGCCGGCCGGTCAGCGCTTCCGACATTTGCTCTCAAACCGAAAAAAACGGGGAGGCGGTGTGGCTTTCCACGGTTTACCGGATTCTGGAGCTGTTGGTCAAGAAAGGCATGGTCGCCAAAATCAACGTGATGAACAGTGATATGGCGCTGTATGAAATGAACCGTCTCCAGCATAAACACTATGCCATTTGCGTGAGCTGCCGCAAAATCATATCCATGAACAACTGTCCCCTGGAAACATTCATTCCCAAGCTGGAAGACGAGGAATTTCACGTGACGGGGCATAATCTGGAGATATACGGATATTGCAAGGATTGCGGCAGTGAAGGCCGGCAAGGGGAGAGACCATGAAACCGCCGGCCGGACACCTGCCGGTGAAATGACGCGAAACGCTTGAGCGGCTGCGTCGTCTGATCAAGTTGTTTGCAGACAGTTCCTAAACAAAGCTTCGTAAAAAGCCTCGAAGGAGCGGCAGAGCGGCTCCTGAAACGGAAACGGGTTGTATTTTTCCAATTCTGTGCCGTGCATGACCGCAATCGCGAAAGTGTCCGCGAAAACATCAGGCGCGTCGGGACTGCCTTCGCTAAAAGGGACGCCGCCGATCTCATTGTGGAAACGGAGAAAAGCAGGCGGGACCGTGTTGGGCGATTTGGTAATGGCGACTTGCAGAATATGGCCGAGTTCATGCAGGAAAACATATTCGGGAAAAATGTCCATGTCTTTCATATGAAGCATCACAATGATCCCTCTGCCCGCTTCCTCGCCGTCGCCAAAACCGCTCATAGAGTTGAACGCCTTGTGACTGTTGGCCAGGTGAAGAATGAACAGCGGATTGGTGGGTATGACATCGAAGTACGGGAATTTGTTCGTCAGCACAGCCATTACGGTTTCCGTGCTGTCCATGGTCAGGCAGGCGCCGGAAGGCGGCAGAATAAAGTTATCGATGTAATCGATGGTTTCCCTCAAGCCCTTCATCGTTTGCCGGATGCGCCCCGACTGCATTCCTGACGACGCAAGATAGCACAAAGGTGATCGTGGCTCCGAGACGCTGATGTATCGCTTGTTTTCGAAGAGAAGATTAGATAAGTGACCAAAGTAAGAGGATAGTATTTGATCGGCGAGCGCGCGGCACGCCTTGGCGCGGATCGGCTGGTTGTCCAGCAATAATTGATAAAACTCCTTCAATACCACATTGACCTCAAGCAAATCGCCCGCGTGAAAAAGCTTCTCCAGTAATGTTACCATTGGTCATGCCCCCCTATTATCTTGCCAGGTTTCATTGTGCCGGATCTTGTACAATTCCTATTTTGACCGGTTTTCGGGGCGATGTCAATATGATATAATTGGGTACCATTTCAGAAAATCACCTATTGACTTCAAATTCACTTCGATATAATCTTAAAGAAAAGGGGGGTGAATCTATGCCGAGAAGAGAAACGAGCAAACTTTTTGACTTAACGCTGAAGCGGTTGTTGAACGCTTCGAGCCGGGCCATTGTGTACTTTGTAAACGGTTTATTTGGAACCCGTTATCCCCCGGACAGCACGGTAGACTATCCATTAACCGAATACATTTCCTCCAGTCTGAAAAGTCAAATGCTGGATATTCTGCTGCTGATTAACAAGACAGACCTATACCATATCGAGGCACAGATAGACGACGACGGAAACATGGCTATCCGGGTCTTTGACTACGGATATGCCGTGG
>JAISDM010000246.1 GCA_031264885.1 Peptococcaceae bacterium
GATCCCGCGTTAACAACGGTTATAACCTCCGGACAGCTGTTTGGCGGGGATGCTTTCACAGGGGCGCTCACCCGCGTCTCTGGAGAGGCTTTAGGCACATATGCCATCAACAGGGGAACACACACCTTAAGCAGCAATTACAATATGACCTATGTTCCGGGAGTTTTTGAAATCCTTGAAAAAGAACCTCAGAATATAACCGTGTCGGGACTTACGGCAAAAACCTACGGCGACGCGCCGTTCTCATTGACTGTGACCCCTGACCCGTCCGCTCATTTGAGCGCGTTCTCATTTGATTCCAGCGATCCGAACGTAGCGGAAATAGACTCAGCCGGACAGATCACAGTCAAAGGCGGCGGTACGGCGGTCATTACTGTAACCGAACCCGGAGACGCAGACTACGCGCCGTTTGTGTTTGCGCAGACGCTGACTGTCGCGAAAGCTGATCTGCGGGTCGCGGCGAATGACGCGCGCGTGACATACGGAGATGATTTGCCGGCGTGGACCATGAGTTACGCCGGATTTGTAAACGGCGACGATATAAATGATCTGCAGACCGCGCCAGGCGTTTCGCTGGCCGCAGCCGGTAAAACAACCGCGGGAACACACGCGTTGATTCCGGCGGACGGTGTTTCAAATAACTACAATTTCGTATATACAAACGGAACGCTTACTGTAGATCAAAAGAACATTGCTGTCTTGGATTTGTCGGTGTTTGATAAGGAATATGCCGGCGGCGACACTGCCGCCGTCGTGAAAAATTTCGGCTATACCCTTGCCGATGTTTTGACGGGTGATGATGTTTCAATAAATATCGAGGCGTTAACGGCGGATTTTGAAGACGGTCAGATTGGCGATGGGAAAACGGTCACGGTCGGCGGCATTGCGCTCATTGGAGATGACATTCATAATTACATCCTGAACAGCGGCAGCTATACCACCGCGGGAAATATCAGAGCCGATCTTACGGCGCGGGATGTCGCGGACGCGATTACAGGCATATTGAGTCTCCCCCGCGACGCGAGAGCTATTGTGTTTCCAAATGTTCCCGGGGGTTTTGCCATTACCATCAAGAGTTCCGACAGCGCCGCAATCGGTGTGGATGGGCAAGCGCAGCCGGTGGACGCGGACACGCCGGTAACGCTTGTCTTCACTGTGACCAAAACGCTTGACGAATCAGCGGCCGACACCGGAGATATAACCGTTGTGGTTCCTGAGTCAACCAAACGTACGATCACCTTTGACGCGAACGGCGGTTCCGTTTCCGTCACAACCACGCAGACAAGCGCGGACGGCAGACTTGCGAGTCTGCCGGTACCGGTGAGAAGCGGGAGCTACAGATTCGACGGTTGGTACACGGCGACAAGCGACGGTACAAGCATAACAACAGACACCGTGTTTTTGTCCGACGCCACGGTTTACGCGCGCGGGGCGTATGTGAGCGGCGGCGGCGGTGGAGGCGGCGGCGGTGGAATCCCGACCGCAAACGCCTCGGCTGTAAACGCGAGTTTGAATCCAACCGCCGCGCTGTTTGACAAGGATCATAATACTGCGGATTACAAGGACGTCGCCGTTACGCTGACAAAGAACGGCAATACACTCACGGCGGTCAGAAGAGGCGGTTACACCCTTAAATCGGGAACGGATTACACAGTGAACGGCGATATCTATATCATCCGGAAAGAGTATCTGGAGACACTGGGTACGGGTGTGGCTTTGCTCACTTTCGATATGAGCGGCGGCGTGAGTCAGACGCTGGCCGTTACGGTCAAAGGCGCCGCTCCGGGAACGGAACCGAATCCGATGGGAGACCCGTTTGCCGATGTAACGGCGGGGGATTGGTTCTACGGCGACGTGGCGTATGTGTACGCAAACGCTTTGATGGGTGGTACAGGCGAGATGCTGTTCAGTCCGCGGCTTCCCATGACGCGCGGGATGTTCGTCACCGTGCTGTACCGGCTGTCGGGCGAGCCTGCGGTGCGGATGAACGCGGCGTTCGACGATAATGAGGATACCGCGTATTACTACGCGGCAGTCAATTGGGCGGCGCAATACGGCGTTGTGAGCGGCGTGGGGGAGAATCTGTTCGCTCCCGGCGCGAACATCACACGCCAGGATATGGCGGTGATCCTTGCGCGTTACGCCGACTTCGCGGGAATCCAACTGCCGGATACACAAACATATGGCGGCTTCCTGGATGAAGCGAATATCGCGGACTATGCCAAAGCATCCGTTACGCGGCTGTACCGGGCGGGCATCATCGGCGGCAAGTCCGGCAACCTGTTTGACCCGCGCGGTTCGGCGACACGGGCCGAGTGCGCGGCCATACTGCACAGGTATGTCGAAAAAACGGTTGACAAATGACCCGCGAACCAACAGACGGGTGACGCCAAAATCCCGCCGGAACTAAATGAATCAGGTTCCGGCGGGTTTTTGCGCCAAAAAAGGAACCTGGATTCCGGGACAAGCCGCCAAACTACGAATCGCAGATATTCTGAATATCGATTGATACTTTAGGAAAAACTATAAACGCCACCGCAGCCACCTCCTACCTTTGTTTCAAATAAAGCGCAATCGTCATTGCGCTTTATTTTGCGCTTTGCCGGTTTGCGCGTCAAACGAACCGCGTCATCACGTCGCTGGCCACAAACAGCCCCTTCCGGGTCAAGGCGTATCCTTCCGCGTTTTCCCGCAGCAGGCCGGCCCCGCGTAAATCGGCGATCTCTTCTCCGTAAACCGCCTCCGGCGTCTGCCCGAATTCACCGCAAAAATCCTTTCTGCTCACGCCGGATCTCAGCCTCAGCCCCAGGAACATCATCTCCGCCATAGCCAGCTTGCCCGTCACGCGCTCTTCCGAGGCCCGCGGCTTCTCCCCGGCGCGAACCTGGCGCAGATAAAGGCTGAAGTCGTCCGTATTGGCGTACCGTATCCCGTTCAGATAGCCGGAGGCCCCGGCGCCGGCGCCCAGGTAGGGCCGCCGCCGCCAATACAGCAAATTGTGCCGGGATTCATACCCCGGCTTCGCGAAATTGCTGATCTCATAGTGGCCATATCCCGCCTGGGCCAGCCGGTCTATGGCCAGGGCGTACTGCTCATAGCCCATGTCCGGATCCGTCCGGGGCAAAAGCCCCCGGTCGTACCAGCGCTTCATCCGCGTCCCCGGCTCCAGATTCAGCTCATACAGCGAGATATGCCCCGGCGCCGCCGTCATCTCCAGCGCCCTCTCCAGCGTCGTTTCCCAATGCGCCAGGGATTGGCCCGGCAAACCGTACATCAGATCCACACTCAGCCGCTCGATCCCCGCCCGCCTGGCCTGGGCGGCCGCCTCATACACCTGCCGCGCCGAGTGGATTCTGCCCAAGAGTCTCAGCATCGCCGGATCAAAACTCTGTACGCCCAGTGACAGCCGGTTGACCCCCAAGTCCCTGAGCCGCCTTAACAATTCCGCGTCCACCGCGCCCGGATTGGCCTCCACAGTCCATTCGGGATCGGGGCTCCAGCGCAGCTTCCGCCGCAAGCCCTCCAGCAGAGCCGCAAGCTGCGCACCCGTCAGGCAGGTGGGCGTCCCGCCGCCCAAGTACAGGCTGTCCGCCGCCGGCAGATCCATGCTTTCCATATATAAATCCACTTCCGACAGCAGCGCCCGGACATAGCCGTCCTTATCCCCGGCGCCCATCCCCTCAAAAGAGACGAAGTCACAATAATGGCACCGCCTGACGCAAAAAGGAATATGCACATACACGCCAAAAGCCATCTCACTCAATCCCCGCCCAAGCTCAACACTGTCCACTCCCCACTACCCACTCAGTCCTCATCCAGACTCAGCACCGCCATAAACGCCTCCTGGGGAATCTCCACACTGCCCACCTGCTTCATGCGCTTCTTGCCCTCTTTCTGTTTCTCCAAAAGCTTGCGCTTACGGGTGATGTCCCCACCGTAGCATTTGTCGATCACATTCTTCCGATAAGCCTTCACCGACTCCCTGGCGATGATCCTGCTGCCCACAGCCGCCTGAATCGGCACCTCGAACATCTGTCTGGGAATCAGCCTGCGAAGCTTCTCTACCAGCGCCCTGCCCCGGACATACGCCTTATCCTGATGAACGATGAAGGACAGCGCGTCCACAATTTCATTGTTGATCAGCACATCCAGCTTCACCAAATCGGACGCCTTATAATCCGCCAGCTCGTAATCCAGGGAGGCGTAGCCCTTGGTCCGGGACTTCAGCTGATCAAAGAAATCATAGATGATCTCCGCCAGGGGCAGGTCATATTTGATCATCACACGGGTTTGCGCCACATATTCCATATTGATAAAAGTCCCCCGCTTCTCCTGAGCCAGCTCCATCACCGTCCCCACGCACTCCGAAGGCGCCATGATCACAGCCTTCACATAAGGCTCCGCGATGCTTTCCACTTCCTGAACCGGCGGAAGCTTCACCGGATTGTCGATCCAGACCGTCTCCTGATTGGTTTTTCCAATCTTATAGATCACACTGGGCGCCGTCACCAGCAGCTCCAGCTGATACTCCCTTTCCAGCCTTTCCTGCACGATTTCCATGTGCAAAAGCCCCAGAAAGCCGCAGCGAAAACCAAAGCCCAACGCCACCGAGGTCTCCGGCTCATAGATCAAAGACGCGTCGTTGAGCTTGAGTTTTTCCAAAGCGTCCCGCAAGCTGTCATAATCCTTGGTTTCCAGCGTATATAACCCGCAATACACCATAGGCGTCACCTTGCGGTATCCAGGCAAAGGGCTCTCCGCCGGCCGGTCCGCCCGCGTGATGGTATCCCCCACCCGGGTGTCCTTGACATTCTTGATGCTGGCGGCCAAATAGCCCACCATTCCGGCGCTCAGTTCATCCACCAAAGTGGCGGACGGGACAAAAACGCCGGTTTCGATGACCTCAAAATCATGCCCTGTGGACATCATACGGATGTTCTCGCCTTTTTTGACCGTGCCGTCCACAATCCGGACATAGGAAATCGCGCCCCTGTACGCGTCAAAATGGGAGTCAAAGATCAGCGCCTTCATAGGCGCCCGGGGATCCCCCTTAGGCGGCGGAATCCTCCGGATCACCGCGTCCATAATCTCCGGAACCCCTGTTCCGTCCTTGGCCGAGGCCAAAATAGCCTCGCTGCAGTCGATCCCGATGACCTCCTCCAATTCCCGCTTGACCCGCTCCGGATCCGCGCTGGGCAAGTCAATCTTGTTGATCACCGGTATGATTTCCAAATCATGCTCCAGCGCCAAATAGACGTTCGCCAAGGTCTGCGCCTCAACGCCCTGTGTGGCGTCCACCACCAAAAGCGCCCCCTCGCAGGCCGCCAGGCTGCGGGACACCTCATAGGTAAAATCCACATGCCCCGGCGTATCGATCAAATTGATCAGATACTCCCGCCCCTGCCCGTCATGATAAAACATGCGCACCGCCGTCAATTTAATGGTGATGCCCCGTTCCTTTTCCAAATCCATCTGATCCAGAATCTGCTTGGAAGTCATCTCCCGGGCGGATAAAGTCCCGGTATATTCCAAAATCCGGTCCGCCAAAGTGGACTTCCCATGATCGATATGAGCGATGATGCAGAAATTCCGGATAAAAGCCTGCTCCATAACCAACCTCCTGGATATTCCCGTTATATTTTGATTCTACCACATCTCAGGCGCTGTTACGAATAAAGTTTTTTGTCACGCCGCCGCGATTCGCAGTTGACGCCATGCCGCGGCGCGCATTATAATTCAAATTAAGAATACACGCTGTTCTTACGGAACTGCGGCAATCCGCAAATACAGAAACGGAGGGTACAGCATGGAAATGATACGCCCGAAATTCATGGAACCGGGGGTTCCGGTTCTCCAAACCACAACCTCTTTCGGCAACGTGCCGATCACGGTTCCGCTGTTCGACACGCCGATCACGCCCAAGGAGAATTTCCTCCGCGCCGCCAAACGCGAGAATCCGCTTTGGGTTCCCAACCACCTAACCGACACCCAGGTCATTTACATCAACGAGCTGGGCGTTCACAAAGCCGGAAAAATGGAATTCGGCCCGGATTTCCGGAAACACTCCCCTGTGGATTACACATTCATCGATCCCCACGGCAACTCGTGGACCTGGGTCGCCTCCGTGGGCGGCGCGATGCTGACCCCCGGCACAAGAGTCCTTGAGGATATCCGCGACTGGGAGAAAGTTCTCCGCTGGCCGGATCCGGAGGAATGGACGATCCGTGAAACCGCGGAGAAATTCATGCGCGAAGAGTACGACCCGGATAAGCTGCTGCACATAGACATCCTCCAGGGGCTTACGGAGCTTCTGGTAGCGGCCCTCGGCGGCTATGAGGACGGATTGGTTTCCATGGTGGAGGAACCGGAAGCCTGCGTGGCGTATTTCAACCGTTTGGCGGACTTCCTGATCGAATTCTTCGACTACCTCAAGGCGCTGTACCCCGTTGATTTTATTACATATCACGACGACTGGGGAACGGAGCGCGACACATTCTTCTCGCCTCAGATGCTGGAGGATCTGGTCTACGCGCCGACGAAACGGATTATTGATCACATCAAGGACGCGGGATGCCTCTTCGAGCTGCACTCCTGCGGCAAAATCGATCGCTTCCTGCCCTATATGTGCGACCTGAACATCGACTTTCTGCAAATTCAGAACCGAGCCGTCGATATACCCAAGATGAAAGAACTGTACGGCGGCCGCATCGGCTTCAACCCCACCCTGGAGGATTACGAACTCGGAACGCCCTATTCCACGGAGGAAGTCATAGAAATAACGCGCAGGAACGTCAACCTCTACGGCAAAAGCGGGGGCTTCTACCCCTGGATCTTCGAAACCGACCCCGAACGCCTGTGGACCATCTGCACAGAACTGTACTGCAGCAGCAGAGAATACTACGCCGGCGCGAAATGAGATAAGACATTCAATTCGTCGGATCCGGATTTTTGGGCGGCAGAATGCCGCCCCTACGGACGCGTTATTCACGGTACCGTAGGGGCGGCATCCGGCGCGCTCCGCGCTGTCACTTTTTCCCCCGCCGGAGCCGTTTCAGCAAGGTGTCCGCCACCACGCGGTATTCCTCCATCTTCAGCGCGCGCGCCAAAGCGAAGAAAACCGCCCCTCCCAGCCCGATGGAAGCCGCCGCCTGGATCAGCTGGTTCGTCATCAGCTCCATATCCATACGCGCTTCCGTCAGGCTGTACACAGCCCACGCGGCCAGCCCCATGCCAAACGAAATCAGCAGTATTTTAACAAAAGAGCGGAGGATGCGCCGGCCCCCCATAGGCCCCGCTTTGCGCCGCAGCAAAGCGAACAGAATCAGCATATTGACGATCCCCGCCAAGGAATACGCCAAAGCCAGGCCCGCGTGCCTCATGGGCTTCATCAGGAGCAGGCTCAGCGCGATATTGACGGCGATGCTCACCATCCCCACGCTCACGGGAGTCCAGGTATCCTGCATAGAATAAAACATCCGGCTGAACATCTGAATACAGCCGTAGGCGCAAAGCCCCACGCAATAAAACAGCAGCGCCTCCGCCGCCGCTTCCGTGTCCCCTCCGCTGAACAGCCCGTGCTGATACAGGATCCGGATAATCGGCGTCCTCAATACCGCCATCCCCACCGCCGCCGGCGCCGTCACAAACAGTATCGTCCGGAAGCCCAAAGAGAACGACTGTTTGAAATCGCTCATTTCTCCCCGGGCCGCCTGAGCCGTCATGGTGGGAAACATGGTGACGGCAATGGCCGTGGCAAAAATACCGTTCGGCGTCTGCATCAGCCGCTGAGCGATCAAAAGCGCCGTCAGCGTCCCCTGAGACAGGCTGGAAGCCAAGTTTTGGTTCACAAACAAATTCAACTGACTGACGGACATGCCCACCAAAATCGGCGTCAGCAGAATAAAAACCCTTTTGACGCCAGGCAGCCGCAAATCTATATGAGGCCGGTAACGAAGCCCCAGCTTTCGCAAATGATAAAATTGAATCGCAAACTGAACCGCGGCGCCGGCGACCACCCCCAGGGTATATCCCATGATGCCGATCAGGGGGGATAAAGCGACGCCCACCGCGATGATCATCACGTTATAGATCACAGAACTGACGGCCACCGGCAGGAAACGCCGGTACGAATGTAATATCCCCATAGAAAACCCGGTCATCGCCATAAAAAAACACTGGATGAACATCACCCGGGTCAGCGTCACGGTCAGCGCCTTGACCTCTTCGGTAAAACCGGGCGCCAACAGCCGTATCAGCTGGGGCGTCCATATTTCTCCCAAAAGAATGAAAAAGAGAACCAGCAGCGTCAATATATTGATGACGCTGCTGGCCGTATTCCAGCCCTCTTCCTCCCGGTCCGTGGCGATATAGCCGGTGAACACCGGGATGAACGCCGAACTCAGCGCCCCGCCCACCAGCAAAATATACAAAAAATCAGGGATAGAGAACGCGGCGTTGTAAGCGTCGGTTAACCCGCCCAATCCAAAGCTGGAATAAATGACGATGTTGCGCACATAGCCCAATATCCTGGATACAATCGTGGAAACCATCAAAATTCCCGCGGCTTGTACCGCCGTCCGGCCCGAATCGGTCACTCCGCGTCCACATCCAATCCCACCGGACAATGATCGCTGCCATGAACATCCGCGTAGATCATGGCGTCATTGACAGACGCGGCCAAACTCTCAGACGTCACGAAATAATCGATGCGCCAGCCCACGTTCCTCTCCCGGGCGGAACTCATATAGGACCACCATGTATAAGCGTCCGCCCGATCCGGATTGAGGCGCCGGAAGGTGTCGATAAAACCGGCGCCCAGCAATTCGGTCATCTTCGCCCTTTCCTCATCGGTAAACCCGGCGTTTTTTCGGTTGGACCGGGGGTTTTTGATGTCAATTTCCTCATGGGCCACGTTCATGTCCCCGCAGACGATCACCGGCTTGTTCTGATTCAGCCCCAGAAGATAGGCCCTGAAATCGTCCTCCCACCGCATACGGTAGGGCAGCCGGGCCAGCCCCCGCTGAGAATTGGGCGTATACACATTGACGAGGTAGCAGGCGTCAAACTCCAGCGTAATCACGCGGCCTTCCTGATCATGTTCCGTCAGCCCTATCCCGCAGCTCACACTCAAAGGGTGGATCCGCGTGAACACCGCCGTCCCGGAATACCCCTTTTTTACCGCGCTGTTCCAATATTCCTCATAACCTCTCAGATCCAGCTCCGCCTGACCCCGGATCATCTTGGTCTCCTGGAGGCAGAATACGTCCGCGTCCAAATCCTTGAAAGCCTCCGTAAAGCCCTTCCCAAGGCATGACCTCAACCCGTTCACATTCCATGAAACACATTTCATCCGCCGCCGATCCTTCCTCGCCTCAACTCGCTCATTCGCAATGACAATGCCCGTCCCCCGTATTCTACAGTATAAACAGGAATAATACAAGTCAAACACAGGCGCCGCTGCCCGCGTCATTCCGGGCATTCCTTCCCATACGTCGTTATTCCGGGCTTGACCCGGAATGACGGGGCGGCACGGAACGAATCGTAGGGGCGGCAGAATGCCGCCCCTGCTGTTCCGTTATTACTTCAGAAACGCGTTCGCGGTTAATTCCGCGTAATCGGCGTCGGAGAGCGCCTTGCCATAGAACAGACGGTAATATTCCTGCGCCTCCGCCTTAACGTCGTAAGCGGCCTGATCCGGATATAACACCTTCGTCAGCCAGATGAGACCCAGGAACCGGTTGATGCTCGGGGGGCTTCCCATCCAGTTGTCGGGACCGCTGGGGATTTCGACAACCTTGTTGTTCTTGACGGCTGACAGCGTCTGCCAGGTAGTGTTGCCGGATACGTTTTTCAAAACGCCGCTGTTCACGATGATGAATTCAGGGTCAACCCCCAGCAGGTATTCGAAATCGCTTTCATTGCCGCTCCCTCTCTGGCCCAGCACATCGAAGTCCGCCACATTGTCCGCCACCAAGTCAATGACTTCGCTGTGGCTGTATGTAACGTCATGTTTTTCCTCGTTGGAACCGATGATGCTGACCTCGTTACCGTTGACGCCGGTCACCCACAAAGCCTTGATTTCATTGGTTCCGACCGCTTTCATGACATCATTGGTCTGGCTGAGTATCTTCTCACAGAACTGCGCCAGCTCCTCGCCGCGCGCCTCGCGGTTCAGCAGTTTACCCAAGGCGCGGAAGGCCGCGGGCGTGCTGTCCAGCTTCGCGGTAATATGAACGGCAGGGATCGCCAGTTTCGCGGTAATGCTGTCCATATCCTCCCCGACCGTATCCTTCGGGTCTCCAAGGTCAATCACGATCTCAGGGTTGATGCCGGCGATGGTCTCATAATTGATGTCGCTGGAGCCGTAGAACGAACCGACCACCGGCAGTTTGTTCAAGTCTTCCGGAACATATTTGTCGTTGGGGGGATTGTAGGCGCTTCCAAGGGACGTCAGCAGATCGGGCGCGATGGCCACCAAAAACCGCTGCGCCAGATGCCCGCTGGGCGACACCCTGGTGATGTCCGCCGGGAGCGTCACCGCGCGGCCGACGCTGTCTGTAAAGGTTTGAGTCTCCCCGGACGCGGACGCCGCCGCGCTGGTCAGCGCCACCGTCCGGGTTTCGCCGTCCCAGGCGGCGCCAATCCCCAGAGCCTCAGCGATGAACCGAAGCGGCACAAAGGTTCGGCCGTTTTCGACCACGGCGGCTGTATCCATTTGGGTCTGGCTGCCGTTGACCATCATGGTGTCGCTGCCTGCCGTCAGCACGATTTTCGCTTTGTCGCTGAACACGCTGACGGTTTTTTGAGCCTCGTTCCAGTTAACCGAGTTCACGCCCAGCGCTTCGCTGATAAAGCGCACGGGAACCATCGTTCGGCCGGCGGAGTCGGTATACGGCTCGGCGTCAGGCGCGGTTCCCCCCGTGGCCGGCGCGCCGTCCAGGGTGACGGTTACCGGCGGCGCCGCGCCGGCGGCTGCCGGAGCGAATCCGGCGGCTGTCAGGCAGACCGCCAACAGCAGTGACAGGGTTTTTCTCAATAACAGGGTTTTGTTCATGGGTAAAACCTCCTTAAATCATTTATTTGAAGATGATATAACCGGCATATCAAATCCTCCGTGAGGATGTTTTCGGGCGCGCCGTCCGCGGCGATTCCGCCGTTCTCCAGCGCGACTACCCTATCCGCGAACCATTTGGCGTGGTCGGGATTGTGGGTACTCATAACAATCGTGAAGCCTTGCTTCGAAAGCTCCTTGATCCGCGTCATCACCCGTATCTGATTCCCAAAATCCAGGTTGGCGGTGGGCTCGTCCATAATAAGGGTTTTGGCCTGCTGCGCAATGGCCCGGGCGATAAGGGCAAGCTGCTGCTCTCCGCCGCTGATGTGCGTGAATCCGCGTTCCGCGAGATGCTCGATGCTGAGTATCTCGATCGCGCGGCGCGCGTTCTCGGTCTGGGTTTTGCCGGGCGATACCAAACTGCCGATTTGCGCGGATGTGCCCATCAGAACCATATCGAACACCGTGTAATTAAACGTCGGCGCGTGTGATTGAGGCACGAAAGCGATTCGCTTGGCGAGAGAACGTGTGTTTATCCTTCTGACGCTCTCGCCCGCGATTCTTATATCACCGCCGAAACGCCTCTGAAATCCGAGGATGCAGTGAAACAGCGTGGACTTGCCCGCCCCGTTGGCGCCCAATACAGCAAGGAGTTCCCCTTCCTCCGCTTTGAAGGTCACCCCATCCAAAACCGCCGCGCCGCGCATATACTCAAAGGACAGATTCTCCACGTCCAGCATCACAGCGCCTCGCTTTTTCTCGTAATCAGCCAAATGAAGAAGGGCGCCCCAATAACGCTTGTCAGTATGCCGATGGGGATTTCGGTCATAAACAGATTGCGCGACACATCGTCAACCAACAGCAGGAACAGCCCGCCGCCGAGCATGCAGGCCGGCGTCAGATACCGGTAGTCGTTTCCCACCAGCCGCCGCGTCAAATGCGGAATCACCAGGCCGACCCAGCCGATCAGGCCGCTGACGCTGACGCTTGCCGCCGTTATCAGCGTGGAACAGATAATGACCGCAAACCTTACCGCCCTGACGTTCACTCCCACGGATTTCGCTTCGTCGTCCGAAAGTGTCAGCACGTTTATCCGCCACCGCAGCAACAGCAGCGGAACGATGCCCAGCGCCATCGGAATCAAAGCGAGACTCACCGCCTGGGGGGTCGTCTTTGCCAGCGATCCCATCATCCAAAACGTGATCTCCGGCAGAACATTGTTCGGATCGGCCACCAGCTTAATGAACGAGGTGACGGCGTCGGCAATTGAACGGATCATGATTCCGGCCAAAACAATACCGATGAGCCGGCTTCCCCTTGCCGCGTGGCTTACGAGCATGACCAACGCGATGGTTCCAAAGCTGAACACGAAGGCGAATATCATCACCATCTGGCTGCTTAACTCAAGCCAAATCGCCAGCGCCGCGCCTGTGGCGGCGCCGGAGGACGCGCCCAGTATATCCGGCGCCGCCATCGGATTCTGGAATACGCCCTGATAGCTTGCCCCGGCCACCGACAGGCAGCACCCCACCAGGCACGCCATAATAATCCGCGGCAGCCGCACATTAAAGAAGATCGCCCCGATTTGCTCGGTGGACGGTTCAAGCCCGCGCAGCAATCTGCCAATTTCCGAAACGCCGATGGAAAACCTGCCCAGTGTTATTGAAACAATAACCGCTATGCACAACAATACGCCCAATGCGATGATGGTCAGCGCGACACGTGTCTTCATCCGTATCCTTCCAAAAAGTTCATATGTATGTTCGTTTGGAATCCCTAAAGATTTTTTAGCATACGAAATGTGTTTTGTCAATAATGAATTCCCGGATCCCCGGATCCCCGGATCCCCGGATCTGCGATGGACATCATACAGGGGGTGTGAAGGATAACTCCATCCCCAAAAGGCGGAAATGCCAGCCTGTCCGGGAAAATTCCGCGCTGAAAAAAGCGGTTCGGGGGTACCACAGCGTTTTTTCAATTTGAAGCGTCACAAAATATAAGCCGGCGCAGACCAGACAGAAGCTGAGCACGACCATCAGCCCCGCCCTGAGCCGCCAGCTTTTATTTGTCGTATTTTTCGTATCGGCGTCCCGTTTTTCCATGTGTTTCCGTCCTCGGTACAGTATTTGCGATTCATAATCTGAAAATCTGGCGCCTGCCAAAGGCGGGCGGCAGAATGCCGCCCCTACGGTACCGTGAACAATGCATCTGTAGGGGCGGCATCCTGCCGCCCGTCTTTGGACTTACGGCTCTCCGGGCTCCGTCAATACCGCCGCCAGCGCGTGAGCCGCCAGCCGCGTGGAATTTTCGGCGTCCTGGACAGTGTTGAGATCGCTGCCCACCTCGATTAAGATTGAATCCGGCGTCAGATGCTGGTTGTAGCGCCGGTCTTGCGCGATCCGGACCGGCTTCATCAAGCCCGGATACATTTCATTGCACTTGCTTTCGATTTTTTTCGCCAGCGCCAGGTTTTCCTGATAATTCGCGTATCCCGTGCCCACCACCAGCATGAGCTTGGCGCAGGGCTCGCCGTCGATATACGTCAGCGTGTCCTCCCGTTTCTGAAAGCCCGCGTCCCGGTGAAAGTCCACCGCCAGCCGCAATTCGGGATACCGGGTCAAATATTGCTTGAGGGTCGTCATGGAACGGTTGTACGCCTTGGTAAAATCCGGCCGGTCATGAACCGCCTCGGAGTGCGCCGTCTTTATGGCATGTTCGGATTCCAGCACGGAAGCCATCACCGCGCCCATCTGAACCACGCCGCCGTCTTTCCCGCCGTCCCCCGTCTGATAGGCTTCCCCATTATGCGTATGATAAATCAACACCACCGGATCCCCGTCAGGAAAAAGCAAAACCGGCTGTTCCGGATAATCCGGCCAGAGACTCTCATAAGGATCCGGTTCCGTCAGGGAATCCTCCTCCAAAAGGAGCGCGGTCCGGTTCCCCGGCCCGAGATTTGCCGCCGCCGCCCATCGGGCGTCCGCCTGAATGTTCATTTCCCATGACAGCATCGCCACAGGCGTCAACTCCTCCACGCCCAAAACAGCCCCAAGCGCATCGTCCCATTGCCCGCCCCAGTCAAATTCCTGAGACAGACTCCACATACCCACAGACCGCAGCCATTCCCCCTGATACCGGTTCAGCCTCAGAATCCCCAAGTAACCTGTCCAAAACATCAGACCCAGAAACAACGCCAAAAAAAGCAAAACCATGTCCATCTGAGCCATTCTGGCCCACTCTTTCCGGGAATAATTCCTAGGCAGCATCTTTTCCGCTCCTTTTCAACCCACTCAAACCCATACGCTTAAAAAATATTATGTGAAAAGAATCGGATTTATACCCGCTAAACCGACCTTTCCATACGAATAATATTATGTAGGACGAATTTCATATGTGGATTGACAAAATTGGTTAAAAACGTTATTCTAAAGAAAAGTACATACGAAGGCGGCGGCGAAATCACGCTCGCGTCCCGCCCGAATTAAGGACGATGCCTATGAAAGAATTAAAGAAAAACATCTACTGGGTCGGAATCAAGGACTGGGAGCTCAAGCGCTTCCATGGGGACGAGTTCGTCACGGAAAAAGGCTCCACCTATAATTCCTATTTGATCAAAGATGAAAAAACAGCCTTGGTCGACACGGCCTGGGGGCCCTTCAAAGAGGCTTATGTGGACGCCCTATCCCAAGCCGTCGATCTGAGCGCGATTGATTATATCGTCTGCAATCATTCGGAAACCGACCATTCCGGCGCCTTGCCTCTGCTTTTGTCCAAGATCCCGGGTACGCCGGTTTATTGTACCCAAAAAGGCGCCCAAATGCTGAAGCGCCACTATCATGAGGACTGGAATTTTCAGATTGTCAAAACCGGAAGCGCGCTGCCTCTGGGCGAATACGAACTGAATTTCGTGGAGGCCCCTATGCTGCACTGGCCGGACAGCATGTTCACCTACGTTAAAGGCGCCTCCCTGCTGCTGCCCAACGACGCCTTCGGGCAGCATTACGCCTTCTCCGGATTCTTTAACGATGAGGCGGATCCCTGCGAACTGAACCGGGAGGCCATTATTTATTACGCGAACATATTGGCGCCCTTCGGCAAAATGATCCGCGCCAAAATCGACCAGCTCAAGAGCATGAACCTGCCCATCGACATGATCGCCCCCAGCCACGGGGTGATCTGGCGGGACAATCCCATGGAGATCGTGGAGCGGTATTACGAGTGGGCGGGAGAGTACAGAGAGGATTTCGTCGCCATCGTATACGATACCATGTGGCACGGAACCAAACAGATGGCCGAGGCCATCGGCGCGGGGATCACGAAACAGGGGATCAAAGCGAAGATCATCAACGCCGCCCGGAACGACAGCACCCATGTGCTGACGGATATATTCCGGGCCGCGGGCATCTTGCTGGGGTCGTCCACCTATAACAACGGACTCCTGCACTCCATGGCGGGCATCGCGGAAGGCATCCGGGGGATGAAGCTGCGAGGCAAGCTGGGCGCGGCTTTCGGCTCCTACGGCTGGAGCGGCGAGGCGCCGCAGATCCTGTCCGACTCGCTGGCCAAATCCGGGATCAAGGTCACAGCCGAACCCATCAAGGCCGTCAACAACCCCACAGAAGAAGAAATCGCGGCGTGCGTCGCCTACGGAGAAGCCTTCGCCCGGGCGGTCAAAGAACAATAAACAATCAAATAAAGCAGTGCGTTACACCGCAAAAGGAGGAACACCATTCGTGAAAAAGCACATGTTTATACGCGTTTTTGCCATAACCGCGGTTATGATCTTGGCAACGGGCGGCGCGGCCATATTCGCCCATGAAACCGGCGCGGGCGTTTCCGTCACAATCGACGGGCAGCCGGCCGGATTTTTGCGCCCGGTTCTCGTGGAGGGCGCGGACGTTTATGTCTCCGCGGACGATATCTTCAGCTACTACGGCTTTAACAAGCAAACCGATTCCAGGAGCGGGGTTTCCGCTTATATATCCCCGGACAAGTTCTTTACGGTACATCACGAAACCCTTGCCGTAAAAATCAACGGGGTTCCGTCGGCGGTCTCTCTAAAATCCGTCGGTCAGCAGTGGTTCATCCAGGCGAAAGACCTGGTCCGGATTATTCCGGTAACCTCCGCGTACGATCCGGCCGCGGGCGCGCTCAGGCTGACCACCGGCTGGGATTCCGAATTGGTCGCGCATTTGGACAACATCATGGCGTTTGTCCCCAAGGGATCTTTTAAAATTTCAGACAACCAGCTGTGGATAGGGATCTACACCCTGCCCAATATTTTGCCGGAATCGGATGTTCTGATCAATCCCGGCAGCCTGGAAATCAACAGCCCCATGGACGGCTCCTATACAAAAATCAACTTTAACGGCACGGTGGAATACCGCGCCGCCGGAGCCACGCAGTCCGCCGCCGGTTTTTACGATAAAACCGCCATGCTGAGCGGTTCCGGCGACAGCCTGAGAGTGAAGGCGGACTTGATTTCCAAATACAGCAGTTACGACATAACCGTTGTTTATTCGCAGCCGTCGGCGAAATCGCTGTTTGACATCCGGATTAAATCCGCCTGGAACGATTCAAGATACACGGGATCGAACACGGTCACACTCGGCGATCCGGCGGTTCCCGAGGGGAACGCCGGCCCAGACGGCGCCGCCGCCGCGGACACACATCCCAGCGTCAGGGATTCCGGCTACGTTCTGAATATGGCGCTGATGGACGAGGTCGCGGCGGAACTCAACAGATACCGGGTCAACGCCGGACTGTCCCCTCTGACGGTGAACCATTCCCTGATTTACACAAAGCAAAACGATATGGCCGGCAGAACCACGGCCTTCGATAATTTACGCTGGTGCAGGGAACACTTGAGCGGCCGGACATTGGAACACCTCCTGCCCGCGCCCTATATGGGAGAGATTTTGATGGCGGAATTTAAGACCGGCACGTCCGCCGCGATGATCCTGAACTTATGGAACTCCAGTCCGGTTCATAAAGCGATTATATTGAATCCCAATCAGCGGGAATTCGGCATATGCGTCATCCAGTATCCCAACGGGGATATGGACGTGGCAGGCGCCTTCCTGGCAAATTCATAATACGCCGCCGCGGCGGGAGGAATGAATGTTTATGATAAAGCACACGCGCGGCGCGCGCGCATATATTTTTGCCGCAGCCATACTTATAACGCTGTCCATAGGCGCAGCCGCTTTTGCCGGTGAGAACAACAAAAAAAACACCGTCACAATCGACGGTCGCGCGGTCAGCTTCGCTCATCCGGTTTACGCGGAAAATCCGAACGTCTATGTTCCCGCGGACGACGTCTTTGGTTACTATGGCTATGACAAACAGACAGATGACAGAGCCCACATCTCCGCTTACAGATCCAACAGTAATTTCTTTACGGTGGACCATAACAATCTCGCGCTGAAAATCAACGGAATCGACTCCGCGGCCGCGCTAAAGGCCGTCGGTCAGGTGTGGTACATCAACGCGAAAGACCTGGCGCGGATCATTCCGCTGACCGCCGCGTACCAACCGGCTTCGGGCAGTTTGAAACTCACCACTCAGTGGGAAACCGAAGTGGTCGAGTTTCTGGACGATATCAAGGCTTTTCCCATTACCGGCTCTTTCGGATTCTCCAAGGGGAAGGCGTGGATAGGCATCTACACATTGCCCAACGCGCTGCCTGAATCGGATGTCTGGGTCAATCCCGGCAGCTTGGAAATCAACAGCCCCATAGACGGTTCCTATACGAAATTCAACTTTAACGGAACGGTGGAATACCGCGCCGCCGGAGCCGCGCGATCCGCCGTCGGCTTCTATGACAAAACCGCCATGCTCGCCGGCTCGGGGGACAATTTAAGGCTGAACGTGGATTTGATATCGAGCTACAGCAGTTACACCATCACCACGGAACATCTCCAGACTCCAGGGAAGCCGCTGTATTACATCCATGTCAAATCCGCCTGGAACAGCGCGGGGCAAACCGGCCCGGAGGTGGTCATACTGGATGATTCCTCGGAAAGCGTACCCTTAGGAAGCGGCGCCGCCGCCGAAAAATACGAACCTCCCCTCCAGAACATCCACCCCAACGTCAGGGATTCCGGCCACATCCTGAACACGGCCCTGATGGACGGCTTGGCGGCGGAAATCAACAGATTCCGGGCCAGAGCCGGTTTATCCACATTGACGGTGAATCATTCCCTGGTTTATAAAAAGCAGAATCAAACACCCGGAAGAACCACGGCCTTTGATAATTTGCGCTGGTGCAGGGAACATCTGAGCGGCCGGACACTGGAACACATCGTACCCGCGGTGGGCATGGGAGAGATCCTGATGTCGGAATTTGAAACCGGCGTGTCCGCCGCCATGATCGTAAACATGTGGAACGCCAGCCCGACGCACAGAGCCGTGATGATGCACCCCGGCCAAAAGTCGTTAGGCATATGCGTCATTCAATACCCCAACGGAGATCAGGACGCGGTGGGGGTTTTCACAATGAACGGATGAACGGCGCGTAAAAAAGCGGGCGGCAGAATGCCGCCCCTACACATGCGTCATACACGATACCGTAGGGGCGGCATTCTGCCGCCCGGAACCGCCCGGGAACCATCATACCTTGTCATTCCGGCGCCATATTTTTGTCATTTTTGGATTCCGGCATAAAGCCGGAATGACGGAGGATGGGGATGTTGCGCGCCGGTAATGTTCAAAATTCCCCTAAAATTCCCCTCTTGGGAGGGGTGGCAGGGGAATAAAAGATGCCGCTTCCCGCTAACCGACGTCACGTCAGCTGGCTTTGTTAAATTGTTTCGACAGCCTGGATTTCTTCCGGTTCGCGGTATTTTTATGAATCACGCCTTTGGAAGCAATTTTGTCAATCATTCGGATCGCTTTCATCAAGGCTTGTTTCGCTTCATCTGTGCCGCCGCTTTTAAGCGCGGCCTCATAACGGCGGATGGCTGTTTTCATCATCGATTTATAGGCCGAATTTCGCTGTGTGCGGATACGGGCGACCAATATCCTTTTTTGCGCGGATTTGATATTTGCCATTCCGGCTCACCTCCTTCTATTCAATGTGTGTGAGACCTATATTATCATCTGAACTCGCAAAAATCAAGGATTATTATTCGGGTCCCCCCGAAACATGGAAATGCGCGTTACTGTTCACAGGGGATACCTATACCGTAGGGGCGGGCATCCTGCCGCCCGGGACCGTCCAGAAACGATCATATCTTGTCATTCCGGCCCCCTGTTTTGTCATTCCGGGCTTGTCCCGGAATCTAAAAAGAAGGAACCTGGATTCCGGGACAAGCCCGGAATGACAAGATGTGACATACCATACCACCTGTGAACAGTAACAAATGCGCGTCTGTCAGAAACGGGCGGCAGAATGCCGCCCCTACATACGCGTTATTCACGGTACCGCAGGGACCGGCATTCTGCGGTTTAACATGGATATAAATCCGAAGGAGACTCTTTATGGTAACGATAGACGAGGCGGAAGGGATGCTGAACGAGATCGCGGCGGAACTGCCTCCGGAGTTTTTTCACGAACTCAACGGCGGGATTTTGCTTTTGCCGGAAAAAAAACTCCATCCCGAACACGTCCATTCCGATTTGTTCACATTGGGGGAATATCACAGCAACCAAAACATGGGGAAATACATCATCATCTATTACGGATCCATGATCCGCGTGTTTGGCCATCTCCCCCCGGCGCAATTCAAAGAAGAACTCAGGGAGACCCTGCTGCATGAATTTACGCATCACCTGGAGTTCCTGGCCGGGGAACGCGGCCTGGAGATCAAAGACGCGATCGCGATGGAAAAATACCGCAGAAACCGGAATCCTGAATAAATCGCTGGATGATCACTAGATGATCCCCTGCACATATTTCTGCGTCAGTTCGTGTTCCGGCTGGAAAAAAACCTGTAGGGTCGCGCCGCTTTCGACCACGCGCCCCTGATAAAAAAAAGCGGTGCGGTCGGATATGCGGCGCGCCTGCTCCATATTGTGCGTCACCATTATAATCGTATGCGTCTGCTTGAGCTTCATCAGCAGATCCTCGATCTGGAATGTGGAAACGGGATCCAGCGCGGAACAAGGCTCGTCCAGCAAGAGCAGCCCGGTGTCCAGCATCAGCGCCCTGGCAATGCACAGCCGCTGTTGCTGCCCGCCGGACAGACTGCCCGCGGGCGCGTCCAGCCGCTCCTTGACTTCATCATACAAGCCCACCAGTCTCAGCTTCTCCACGGCGAGTTCCGCCGCTTTCTTTTTGTCCGCCTGATAATGCTCCCGGTAGGGAAAAAGCATGTTGCGCATCACCGACATGCGCAAGGGCATGGGCCGCTGAAATATCATACCGATCCGGCGGCGCAGCTCCCGCGCCTGCCGGTCTGTTTTCATCTCATAAACCGAATCCCCGTTTACGCGGATCTCCCCGGTCAGCCTGAAAGACGGCGTCAGATCGTTCATGCGGTTGATGCAGCGCAGCAAGGTGGTTTTGCCACAGCCGGAAGGCCCGATGAACGCGTAAACGCTCTGCGCCGGCGCCTCAATATTCACGTCAAAAAGCACCTGCTTCGCCCCAAAGCTCACGTTGACCTCCGAAACGCTGACAAAATTCTCACTCACCGCCCTCGCCCCTTTCCGGGTCGCCGATGGCCCCCAGGGCGGCTGTCGCGGCATTGAGCAGTACGATGATGACGATCAGCACGAAGGAGGCGCCAAAGGCGGCTTCCAGATTGTTCCCCTCCCCTGCCGGGGATGTGTAATAGATATACGAAGTCAGCGTGCTGCCGGTGTTTCTGAGGGTATCCAGCCAGTTGCCCGGCGCGTACCAGGGCTGCCGGCCGGTCATCCGCAGCGTGCCTCCCAGCGCGAGCCAGACGATGGCCGTATCGCCCATGATTCTTCCCATACCCAAAATGACGCCGGTTACGATCCCGCGCCTGGCGGAAGGAATGGCGACGCGGCAGATGGTTTCCCATTTGTTCGCGCCGAGGGCCAGGGAACCCTCCAAGTACGAATTCGGCGCCCGCTTCAGCGCTTCCGTCATGGACTTGGTGACAAAAGGCAAAATCATCACGGCCATAGCCACGCCCGCCACCAAAAACGACTTGCCGTAAGCGCGCTGGATCACGCCTCCGTCATTCTGCACAGGCGTGGAAAGGAAAGTGAACGCCGGATTCGTGAAAACAGCCAGGGCGAAAAGCGCGATAACCACAGTGGGCACCCCCGCCAGTATGTCGATGGCCGTCTCTATGCCCCTGTCCAGCGCGCCTTTTCGGGTATAATAGGTCATATATATGGATGTGGCCAAAGAAACCGGGAAAGCGGCCGCGATGCCGACCAGCGTCAGAAGCACGGTTCCCGCCAGAGGCGTGGATATGCCGCCCGCGCCGGCGTCCATGGCGGACGCGGCCGGCTCCCGCAGCAAAAAGTCAACGCTGATCTGTCCCGCGCCCATCATCACTACCGTCAACAAAATCAGCAGGCATACCGCCGCGACGACGGCCATGGTCAGCCACGCGTAAACCGGCCCCACCGCGGCGGAAATACGCCTGTTTTTCTTTCCGGGCATATCCAGTCTCCTTTTTCTTCAAAAAATCTTTACATCAAGTCTTTACATCCGGTTAAAATCCGGCTAACCCCCGGCTAACCCCCCGGCTTACCGCCTCGAAAACACCCGCGCCGCCAGCGACAGTCCCGCGCCCATAAGCAGGAGCACCGCCCCGCAGGCAAACAGCGCGCTGGTGACCGCCGGTACGCTCATCGCCTCGGATTTATTGACAATCGCCGCCGAAAGCGGAAGTATCGGCGTAAAAAGCGCCGCCGCGCCATGGGATACCCGCGGCAGCATACCGATGCCGCCGCATACCATGGACACCGCGATGGACTCCCCGATCCCGCGCCCCGCCCCGAGGATCAGCCCCGCCGCGATGCCGGGCCGCGCTTCCGGCAGAATGATCTGCGTGATGACCCGGAAATGGCCCATGCCAAAGGCGTAACCCACCTCCTTCAGCTCGGCCGGTACGGCGGACAGGGCGTCGGACGCCAGGGTAATGACCATGGGCACGATCATGAAAGACAGCACCAGCGCCGAAGCCAGCAGATTCCGTCCGGTCATTTGAAAAAACTCCAGGAATTCAATCTGCATATCCACGGTAATGAACGTGTCCTCAATCCACGGCGCCACCAGCATGACCCCGATCAATCCAAAAACAACGGAGGGAATGGACGCCAGGAGACGAACCACCGAAAGCAAGATCACGGATATTTTCCCGGGCGCGTATTCACAGATGGCGATGGCCGATCCCACACCCAATATCCCGGCCGCGGCCAGGGCCAGCAGCGTGGACAGAAGGGTTCCCGCCGCGAGCCCCGCCAGCCCGAAGGTCAGCGCCGGCTCGCTTGCCGGCGCGTAGAAAGCCTCCGATATCTGCCTGTCGAAGCCGGTTCGGGTCAGCAGTCCGATGCCGCTGTTTCGAATCACCGGAGCGGCCTCCATAAAAACAAAGATAAAGATAAACAGAATCACCACGATGCCGAACAACGCCAGGATTTTCATCATCCATTCGGCGAGCGGAAACCGCGCGCGTCTTTTCTCCACGGCGAACCTCATCAGCAAAACCTCATCAATAGATCGAAATGTAGCCCTCTCGCTGAACGATGTTGTTTTGAACGTCCAGTGTGCGCAGATAATCGATCAGCATGGCGTTCACGCCCGTGGCGCGCCCTTTTGTAAAGACGTACAGACTGCGGGAAAGGGGATACGTACTGTTCTTGACGGTGGTTTCGCCGGCCGTGATTCCGTCCAGAGAGACGGCCTTCACCGTGCTGTCCACATAACCGATGGAGTCAAAACCCACAGCGTTCTCAGAGCCGGCCACCGACTGTTTGATCAAAGCCGAGGAGGTGAAAGGCGTGGCTGTGGCGACGACGGTCTCTCTCTCCAGCAGGAGCTCTTCCAGCGTGGCCAGAGTGCCCGAACCCGTCTCACGGGTCTGTACCAATATGGGGGCGTTGTTTCCGCCGACCTCGTTCCAGTTTCGGACCTCTCCCAAAAAGATCTTCGCGGCCTGTTCCCTTGTCAGATTCTGTACCGGATTGTTGGGGTTGACGATGATGGCGATCCCGTCGCTGGCCATAACCACAGGATTCAGCTCCTGAAGCTCGTCCGCCGTCAGATCGCGGCTGGACATGCCCACATTGTTCGCGCCGTTTTGCGTATCCTTGACGCCGGCGCCGGAACCGCCGCCGGCTACCGCGATGGAAAGGCCGCTGTTCATGGCGATCAGCTGATCCGCCGCCGACTGCATAATCGGCAGAACAGTGGTCGATCCGGATACCTTAACGGATCCGCTCATATGGGTGAAATACTTTACCGTCGCCTTGTTCGCGGCCGCGTCATAAGCCACCTCCGCCCCGATGGATTCGGCCAGAGCGCGAATCGGCACCAGCGTCCGGCCGCTGACGACCTCCGGAGCGCCGGCCAGGGTTTTTTGAGCGCCATTCACCGTATAATTGGTTGAACCCGCGGTGAACACCACCGTATAACCCGCGGTCACAATCGTCGCCTGAGACGCCGCCTGATTCCAGGAGACGGTCGCCCCCAGGGTTTCCGTAGCCACCCTCAGCGGCACCAAAATCGTTCCGTCTTTCACCACCGGCGCGATGTCGGTGGCCACGCTCCTGCCGTCTATTTCCAAGACAGCCTCGTCCGCCGCGTAAACCGCCTGCCCCGCTCCCGCGGACAGCGTCAGCGCCAGCGCCAATATCAAACATACCGACCCTAACCTTTTCACAAAACATGCACTCCTTTTTATGTATATTTATATTTACAAATCTAATTTACCGCCGGATTGTAAAGGATACACGCAAAGTTCGGTAACGTTTGTGTAAAGCGGGACGTTTCGCGCCGTAACCGGGCGGCAGGATGCCGCCCCTACGGATGC
>JAISDM010000272.1 GCA_031264885.1 Peptococcaceae bacterium
GAGGGCGTCACGGGCGTTGTCCATCGTCCCGCCGGATTTCGTGAGCTCCGTGGTCAAGCCCTCGGCCTCGAAGAAACCCTTGAGCTGCGCCATCGGAATCGCCGCCTGGCACAGACCGCCGTCGTAACCGATATGTATCGTCCGCCGCGACGCGGGTTCCGCGAGGAAGAACGCTTCCTTATCCGCCGTGTCCGCCACACCCGCCGCGTCAGCCGCCGAAGCCCCGGCCGGCGCGGCGACCGTTACCTCCGGCGCCGCCGTCCCGCTTGAGGACGGAGCCGGCGTTCCGGTTTCGGTTCCGCTCGCGCAGCCCGCAAACAGACCTGTTGCCAGGATAAGCGCGAACATGAACCAGGCGCGGACATAATAAATTGAAGTTATCCGTTTCATAATGAACCCCCCATTAATTTTTTTGTATGCCATAATCATATAAAACATATAGGCAATATATTTACTATAGCACATACTGATTTAAATGGCAATATACTTTCCCGAAATCCGAAAAAAACGCGGTCGCCGGCATACTACTGCCGGCGACCGCGCTTCCTCTTTATATCATCACAAAACAACAAACCGGGCCGCGTCGCAGCCCTTCAATATGTACTGCCATTCCCCCCGTTTTCCGGCTCGAAGCGCGCCCAACTCCAGATGCAGCATCACAATCCCGCAGTCCATGTATTTCCAATAATCCAGGCGAGTCTTCGGCGCCGCGTCCAGCCGCAGCAAAATCGAATCGGCGCCGACCACGAAGCGCCAAGGCTGCCTGTTGCGGTCCGAAGGCGCCAGCCGCGCGGCCTCCAATGCCGACGCCTGCCACAATTCCTGCTGCTGAGTGCCCACGGTCAGACTTTCAATCTCCAACCGCTTATGCCCGGAGACATTCTTCATCCCCGGCTGCCCGTGACCCAGGGGCGAAACCCCATATACCTTAACGCCGGGATCCAGGCCCATCTGCTCCGCCACCTTGCCGCTCCGGAAATGAGCGCCGATCCAGCAGGTATCCAAACCCAGCCGGACAGCCTCCAATATAGCGGCCTCCCCCGAATAACCCGCTCTCAGCAGATTCAGAGGCGTTACCTGACTGCCGCTGATGAAAGCCATATACGCCCTGGCGTCTTTTACGCTCCCGCTCCCTTTAAAGACCGCTTCCCCGCCCCCCGGCAGCACCCTGACCCGCGCCGCTTCCCCGAAAGGCTTGAATGTGACACTGAATTTCCGCATCTCATTGTATTCGTAATCCGACAAATCACGCTTCTGAAACCGGCGGAAGGAATGGCGCTGAAACAGGATTTCATACCAGTCCACATTCAGCATCAACATCAGCATCATCCTCCGGTCTTTTTATTCTATCTTTGATTCACCTACGCGCGCGTGGCTTTCAGCGCCGCGAGGGTTTCCTTGAAATCGTCTACGGCGGCGAGGATGGGGCCGGGGGACGACATGTCCACGCCTGCTTTTTGCAGGAGCGCGATGGGATAATCGGAGCCGCCCGACCGGAGGAAGGCCAGGTACGCGTCCAACGCGCCGGACTTCCCCGTTAAGACGCCCTTTGCCAGGGTGATGGCGGCGGAGATGCCGGTGGCGTATTGGTACACATAGAATGAATTATAGAAATGGGGGATCCTCGCCCACTCGTACCGAAGGCATTCGTCGATGGCGAACCCGGGCCCGTAGTACAGGGCATAGAGGTCCCCGTAGCGCTCACACAGGGATTGGGGCGTGAGCGGAATATCGGTTTCGGCCATATGGTGCGCGGTCATTTCAAAATCGGCGAAGAACGCCTGGCGGTACATAGTGGAGCGGAAGGCGTCCAGGTGCATGGACAGCAGATGGGTTTTTTCCCTGGGGGTTTGGGCTTTTTTCAAAAGATAGTGGTAGAGCAGGTTTTCGTTGACTGTGGAGGCCACCTCGGCGGCAAAGATGGCGTAGTCCGATTTGACGTAAGGCTGATGGATGTTGCTGTAATAGCTGTGCATCACATGGCCCAGCTCGTGCGCCATGGTGAACACATCGTCCAATGTGCCGGCGAAATTCAGCAGGGAGTAGGGATGGACGCCGTAGATGCCGCTGGCGTAGGCGCCGGGGGTTTTGCCCTTGTTGGGATAGACGTCGATCCACCGCTGGGCAAAAGCCTCCCGCAGCACTTGGACATAGGGCTCGCCCAGGACTTGCAAGGCTTCCAGCACGGTGTCCCGGGCTTCCTCATAGGTGTAACTCTTGTCGGAATCCTCCACCAGAGGGACGAAGAGATCGTAAAAATGCAGGGCGTCGTAACCCAGGGTCTCCCGGCGCAGGGCGAGATAATCCCGCAGGGGCCCCGTCTGGGCGCGGACGGTGGCGATGAGATTGTCGTAAACCTCGATGGGGATGTGGTTGCGGGCCAGAGCCATGTGGCGGGAGGATGGATAAAACCGGGTCCGGGCGGCGAATACCCGGGATTTGACGCTGCCGGCCAAGATGGACGTGATGGCGTTGACATGGCTGCCGTACGCGTTCAAAAGGGCGGAAAAATAGCGTTCCCGCAGGTCCCGGTTGTAGCCGCCCAGGATTTTGCGGTAATTGGCTTCATTGGCCAAAATCATCTGGCCGTCTTCTCCGGGAATCTCCGGAAAAGGCAGGTCGTTGACCACCAGGTCGTCATAAATTTTGCCAAAAACGCCGCCCAGGGAACCCATGCGGGAAAGGATCTCTTCCTCGGATTCGGCGCGCACATGGGCCTTCTGCCGGAACAGTTTCTCGAAAGTGAACCGGTAGGTTTCCAGCTGGGGCTCTCGCGCCGCGTAGGCGTCGAAGGTTTCGGGTTCCATCCGCAAAAATTCCGGTTCCACGAAGGATAATTGGTCGGACAGCTTATCCAGCAGATTGTTCATGGTTTCGTACCGTTCTTTGGCGGCGGGATCGCCCATATCCACGTCGAAAGCCATGTGGGCGTAGCCGGCGGTGTGTTCCAGCAATACACCCAATTGGTCGTGCCATTGAAGGACTTGGAGCAGGCCGGCCGCGGTGGCGGTCAATTGTCCCTTCTTGCCTGAAATGTCCGACAGGAGCGCCCGGATGTTCTCCAGATCCTTGTCGAAACCGGATTCGTTCCGGTACAGATGGGTCAGATCCCAGGTCGTTTCCGCCGGGATTTCGCTGCGAAGCCGCATGGTGAACCTCCTTAATTTATATTATCATATCAAAAGTATATCCTGTTGAGGTCAAAACATCAAGAAGAACTGCGATTCGTAGTTTGGCGCAAATACCCGGCGGAGGGGGAGGATGCCGAGCTAAACTATGAATTGAAGCAAGAAGAACGTGCGGAATGACGGGGTCATATATTGTCCCGGGTCACATCATTGATCCATTTTTTGCTCCTCATTCGGACGATCAGGAAGCCCGTTTTCACCGCTTCCTCCAAGAGGACGGCGGAATAGACGACGGCGATGTCCGCGCCGATCACCAGCCCCGTTACCGCGGCCATAGGCAAAGCGAACACATATACGGACAGCAAATCAATATACATCATCGCCCGCACGTCGCCGCCCCCGCGCAGGACGCCGATGCCGACGGCGAGACCCCCGCTGCGCAGAACCGCCGCCGCGGAGAGAATCAACAGCATCGAGGTCGCCGCGGCCGCCGCAGCGGGCGACATATCAAACAGCGGGTAGACCGCCGACTTTACCAGGGTCAGCGTGGCGGCAAGCAGCAGCGCGCCGGAGGCGAGCCCCAGCGCATATCCCATCGCCACAAGGGATTTCGCGATGGAGTATACGCCCCGGGTATTCCCGGAACCGATCTCCCTGCCGATGATAACCGCGACCGCGTTGCCGGAGGCAAACACCGCCACGGTCAAAACTTTTTCGATATTGCCCGCGATGGTATAAGCGGCGAGAAGGGCGGTGGGCGAGGACATATGCCCGAGTATGACGGGATAAACCATGAGCGACACGCCCCAGAGCGCCTCGTTGACGACCACGGGCAGCGAGTATTTTACAAAATCCTTGACGATGATCATGCCCGGCTTCAGCACCAGCGGGAGATTGATTCTGAGATGCCGGTTTTTGGCGGCGTAAACGGCCACCACCGCGGATTCCGTGATCCTGGACACCAAGGTCGCCACCGCCGCGCCGACGACGCCCATGGGCGCTATGCCGAGGGATTCGTTGCCGAAAATCAGCAGCCAATTCCCGAAGATATTGATCAAGGAGGAAGAACTGAGGACGATGACGCCGAGTTTCGGGTTCTCGCAGCTGCGCTGCGCGGCGATGTACACCTGATTTATGGAAGCGAAAATCTGCGACACGCCCACGATTTGGGCGTAACCCACCGCGAGGTCCAGCATCTCCCGCTCGCCGGTCACAAGCCCCAGGATCCTCTCAGGGATGAGAATCATGGTGGAGGCGAACACGGACGACGCCGCCAGCGCCACATAAATCCCGACGCCGACGACCCGGTTGACCGCGCCCTGATCCCGGCGCCCCCAGTATTGCGCCACGAGTATGCTCACGCCGCTCTGTATGCCAAAAGTCAGCACCATCAGCACAAAGAAAGGCGTGTTCGCCAGGGTCACGGCGGCCAGACCCGTCTCGCCCGTCAGCCCCACCATGAACGTATCCGCCAGCGCCACGGACTGCGCTATGAGGTTTTGCAATATAATCGGCGTCATGAGTGAGAAGACGCCGCGATAGAACCCTTTCGGCTGTTTGAACACGCCCAGCAGCCCCTGAACCGGTTGAATAAGCCATCGCCCTTCCGTCGTTTATATTTCCCGCCGCCTTCCCCTCCCGGAACACCGCCGGCAAGATTCCCGTGAATCCTTCATGAACCGTTATTATAAGCCCGGTACATATATTCTGTCAACCACCGCGAATTTCCAGATTGCGAATCCCATTTTTTTCAAAATTCCCGCTTTACAAATATAACCGCGTATATTATAATAAAAAGGGTAAATTTGTAATATACGGGAGGATTTTCATGCTGGCTATAGTACACGCCTGTATTCTGCAAGGGCTGACGGCCGTCCAAATCCAGGTGGAGGTGGACGTGTCCTCCGGATTGCCGGATTTTATTCTGGTGGGGCTGCCGGACGCCACCGTCCGCGAGAGCCGGGAGCGGGTGCGCAGCGCCCTCAAGAATTCCGGGTTTCATTTCCCGGCCCGGCGCATCTTGGTCAATATGGCCCCCGCCCATGTCCGCAAGGTGGGCGCCGGATTCGACCTGGCGGTGGCGGCGGGGATCCTGAAAGCCTCCGGCCAGCTGGACGACGTCTGCCTGGATCCCTTCTGGCTGGTGGGAGAGCTGTCCCTGGACGGCAGTGTCAAGGGGATCCGGGGGATTTTGCCCATCGCGCTGGCCATGCAGTCCCAGAAAGATCTGTCCCTGGTGCTGGCCAGAGAGAACGTCCGGGAGGCGTCCCGCGCCACAGAACGCCTGATCCCGGTGGAGCGCCTGGAGGCTCTGACACAACTGGGCCGGGTCCCCGTCCCGGATACGAATCCGAATCCGAGAGGCTCCAATGAAGAATCCCCCGTTCACGGTACGGTGGATCTAAGCCAGATACGGGGCCAGCTCCAGGCCCGGCGCGCCTTGGAGGTGGCCGCGGCAGGCAGCCATAACCTGCTGATGACCGGATCCCCGGGGGTGGGCAAGAGCCTGCTGGCCGGCGCCATCGCCTCGATTTTGCCCCCGATGACGGAGCCAGAGGCCCTGGAGGTCAACCAGATTTACAGCGTGGCGGGACTGCTCTCAGAGAAATCGCCCTGGCTGACCCGGCGGCCCTTTCGCTCCCCCCACCACCGGATCTCCCTGGGAGGCATGCTGGGCGGCGGCAAGGACATGCGCCCCGGGGAGATCACCTTGGCCACCCACGGGGTTCTGTACCTGGACGAGATCCCGGAATTCCCCCGATCCATTCTGGAAAGCCTCCGCCAGCCCATGGAAGAAGGCCGGATCCTCATGTCCCGGGCCTGGGGGAATTGGGAATATCCCTCCCGGTTCCAGCTGGTCGCGTCCAGCAACCCGTGCCACTGCGGGTTTTATGGGGATCCCCGGAGGGAATGCGTATGTACGGAGTATCAGATCCAAATGTACCGGAACCGGATATCCGGCCCGATCTTGGATCGGATCGACCTCCAGGTGCAGGTGCCCCGGGTGGAATTGAACGAATTGACCGACGGCGGCAGACAGCCGGAATCCTCTCACCCGGTTCTGGAACGGGTCATGCGCGCGCGGCAGAGACAGGCCCGGCGGGCCAGGAGCCTGGGGACCTGCCCGGAATCCGCGCCGGAGACCGGATTGAACGCGTTTTTGAATCAAAAGACACTGGATCAGGCTTGCGTCATGAGCGGACAAGCCAGGTCTTTTTTGGGGAAAGCCTACGATTCCCTGAATTTATCCGCCCGCGGCTACGTCAGAATATTGCGGGTAGCCCGAACCATCGCGGACCTGGAAGACAGCGACGTCATCCACCTGCCCCACATGGCCGAAGCCCTGCAATACCGGGGACAGGAGATCACCCCCTGACGCCCGCAAGCCGGGATCCGCGGTTTGGCAAGATATGATAGTTTTCGGACGGTCCCGGGCGGCAGAATGCCGCCCCTACGGTACCGTGAATGGACGCATATGTAGGGGCGGCATTCTGCCGCCCGTCTTTGAACAGACGCAACCCCCCTGACGCCCAAACCGCGAGTCACGGTATTACAGTTCACACAGTGCCGCGCAATAACCGGGCAGAGCCATGGGCAAAGGACACTTTTATGAAGTAAACTGCCAGCAATGTTGGCTCATTTATTCTCAATGGAGGGGGCGGAGCGCCATGGATGGCGCGGAGAGGCGAAACAGGCAGGACGCCTGTTTGAGCCGACCCCGGAATGAGAATAAATGAGCCTTACATTGCTCAGTTTACGGAATCTTGTGCCCTTTGCCCATGGCTCCGCCCGGGTATCCGCCGCACCCCCCGCCACCCGCACACCGGGATCCGCGTCTGTCAAAAGTTCCAAATTGACAAAACGCGCCCTTTGCGCGTATAGTAAAGGCAGGAAACTGTCCATATCACAGGAGCAAAGAAATCGTGTCGAAAATCAAAAGCCTGATTGACCGTTATATATTTTCAGAAGCCCTGTCATTGGAAGCGCGAACCACAAATATGGTGTGCATCGTAGGCATAGCCGCCGTCCTCCTGGCGATCATCACACGCGTCCTCATGCGAAGCAGCCTTGCCCTCATCTTGGTACTGGCCGGAATCGTCGTCTCCGTATCCACACTCCTCGTCTTTTGCAACGTCTATAACAAACACCGGCTCGGCGCCCTGTTCGTTTTGCTTTCCCTGTGCGACGTGCTGCTGCCCGCCGCACTTTTCGCCATGGGCGGCGTCGAAAGCGGTTCCGCGTCCTATTTCACCATGTCCATCGTGCTGATTTTCTTCCTGTCCAAAGGCCGGGCGCGGCTCCTGATCCTCGTCACCCACATCATTTGGATCATCCTTTGCTACGCGGCCTCATCCATGCCGCCCTTCGACCGGTTCGTGGCGGAACTTTCCGGGACGGCCCAGTACATCGACCACATCCAATCCCTGCTGGTTTCCGGCTTTTTTATCGCCTCCATCGTCATATTCCAAAACCGCATATTCCTCAACGAAAGGCAGAAATTCAACACCCTGCTTCATTCCATGAACGCCATGTCGATCACATTGCTCGACCTGGACGAAAACGATCCTGAGAGCGCCCTGCGCAAAGGCATGGCCATGATGGCAGGCAGCGTAGGCGCGGACCGGATCAGCGTCTGGAAAAACGTCGTCCGAAACGGAGAACTGCGCTTCTCCCATCAAATCTCCGAAGCCGCGGAACAGGCGGCCGTCCGGACGCAAACAAGGGTGGAAGACGAAAGCGAACCCCTGGAACTCGCCTATGCCGAGATCCTTCCCGACTGGCCGGAGAGATTCCGCGACAGGAATCACATCAACATCATACTCAGCGAATTCTCCGAGCCGGAACGCGCGCTCCTCTTCGATTTTTTTGGCGTAAGAGCCGTTTTGGTGGTGCCCGTCTTCTATCACGGAAATTTCTGGGGCACCGTCAGCTTTGACAACTGCCACGACGAAAGGAAGTTCTCAGAAGACGAAGCGCGCATCATGCACCCCGTGGCGCTTTTGCTGGCCAACGCCATCATACGCAACCAAATGACCCACGAGCTGACCCGGGCGCAGAGCGAAGCGGAAGCCGCCTCAAGAGCCAAGAGCGAGTTTCTCTCCAACATGAGCCACGAAATACGCACACCGATGAACGCCATCGTCGGAATGACCATCATAGGGAAAGCCGCCGCCGATATCGAGAAAAAGAACTACGCCTATGAAAAAATCGAAAACGCCTCCACCCATCTGCTGGGCGTGATCAACGACATTCTGGACATGTCCAAGATAGAGGCCAACAAACTGGAGCTTTCCCCCACAGAATTCAATTTTGAGAAAATGCTCCAGAAAGTGGTCAACGTCAACAACTTCCGGGTAGAGGAAAAAAACCAGAATCTCCTCGTGCATATCGACAAGGCGATCCCGCGCAATATCATATGCGACGAACAGCGGCTGACGCAAGTCATCGCAAACCTGCTCTCCAACGCGGTCAAATTCACCCCGGAAGAGGGCTCCATACACATCGGCACACATCTCGTCAGCGAAGAAAACGGGGTGTGCGTCATCCGGACCGAAGTGACCGACACAGGAATCGGCATCAACAAAGAGAATCAGGCCCGGCTGTTCACCTCCTTCCAGCAGGCCGAGAACAGCACCTCGCGCAAGTTCGGCGGCACAGGATTGGGACTGGCCATCTCCAAACGCATTGTAGAAATGATGAACGGCCGGATATGGGTGGAATCCGAACCGGGCCGAGGCTCCACCTTTGCCTTTATCGTACAGGCCCAGCGCGGAACCGAGGAACAGCAGCGGAGCCTCCTGGGCGCCGGCATAAACTGGAAGAACCTCCGCGTGCTGGTTGTGGACGACGCGCCGGAAATACGGGAGTATTTCACGGAGATCACCCGGGGGTTCGGCATCGCCTGCGACACAGCCGCCAGCGGCGAGGAAGCCGGCGCCCTCATCGAACAGGGCCAGGTTTACGACATCTACTTCGTAGACTGGAAGATGCCCGGTATGAACGGCATAGAATTCGCGCGCCGCGTCAAAAAACGCGGCGGGAAACAGTCCGTGATCGTGATGATATCCTCCGCGGAATGGGACGGGATAGAGCGTGAAGCGAGAAGCGCCGGCGTGGATAAGTTCCTGCCGAAGCCGCTGTTCCCATCGGCCATAGCGGACTGCGTCAGCGAATGCCTGGGCGCGGAAAAAACGCAGCTGACCGCGGAAGAAGACAGTCCGCCGGAAACGGACGACTTCAGCGGGCGCCGCGTTTTGCTTGCCGAAGATGTGGAAATCAACCGGGAGATCGTGACGGCGCTGCTGGAGCCCACCCGCCTGAAAATAGACTGGGCGGAGAACGGCCTGGAAGCGGTGCGCTTATTCAGCGAAAACCCCGAGAGATACCATGTGATCCTTATGGACGTGCAAATGCCGGAGATGGACGGATACGCCGCCACCAGAAGCATCCGCGCCCTGGAGCTTCCCCGGTCGAAGGACATTCCCATCATCGCGATGACGGCCAACGTATTCCGCGAGGATATAGAAAAATGCCTGGAGGCGGGAATGAACGACCATCTGGGCAAGCCCCTGGATTACGAGAACCTGCTGGATAAACTGCGGAAATACCTGCCCGCCCGTTAAAATCAATTATCCTTTCGGCTTAAAAAATACCGACGCGCAGAATCCGGTCAGAAGCGCAGCGGAGATCCCCGCCGCCCCGGCCGTAAGCCCCCCCCGGAGCGCGCCCATAAGCCCATCCTCCCGCGCCCCTTCTATGGCGCCCTGAGCCATGACATGCCCGAATCCGGACAGAGGAACCGACGCGCCGGAACCGCCCCAGTCCAGCAAGGGCTGATAAAGCCCCAACCCGCTCAATACCGCTCCCAGAGCGACCATCCCCACCAGCACATGAGCCGGCGTCACCTGGAAAGGCGTCAAATCCATACACAGCTGCGCGGCCAGGCAAATCAGCCCGCCCAGCAAAAAAGCTTTCAGCAGCATCATTTCGAGTTCTCTCCTTCCGTCCATTCAAAGGCAATGGCGTGAGCGATCCCGGGGATGCTTTCCCCCTGGAAACTGGTCAGAGGCGACAGCAGCGCGCCGGTCCCGGCAAACAGCAGCTTCTTCCGCGGCCAGCGGCGCATTTCCTTAAAAAACCGCGGCCCCATCACAATCGCGGAACAGCCGCAGCCGCTGGCGCCGGAATGGGTATCCTGGTTTCCGCCATACACATGCAGCCCGCAGTCCGTCAAATTATTCGCGGGCAAATCCTCCTCCGCCATCAGCGTTTTCAGCGAGTCGAACCCCCGGCGGCCCAAATCCCCGGTAATAATATAGTCATAATCCGCGGCATTTCTCCCCGTATCCTCCAGATGCGCCCGTATGGTGTCCAGCGCCGCCGGCGCCATGGCCGAACCCATATCGCTGGCGTTTTTGACGCCATAATCCACCACCTTGCCCACCGTGGCATGGGTCATCCGCACGCCCGTTTCCCCGGAGCGAATCAGGTACGCGCCGCTGCCGGTCACCGTCCACTGGGCCGTCTGGCTCCTCTGCACCCCCATTTCCGTGGGAAAACGCAATTGACGCTCCGCCGTGTCATGATGACTGCAGCTGGCGGCCCCCACGCTGTCCCCATAGCCCCCGTCGATCAAAATCCCCGCCAGAATCATGCCCTCCGCCAGAGTGGAACAGGCGCCGTACAGCCCCAGAAAAGGCGCGCCAAAGACCCGGGCGGTGAAATTAGCCGTGATGATCTGATTCAACAGATCCCCGCCCAGCAAATAATCCATCTCCCAGGGCAGCCTGTCCGCTTTTTTCAAAGCCAGCTCAATGCTGTACTGCATCATCTTTTGCTCGGCCTTTTCCCATGAATCCTGGTCAAACAAAGAATCCTTCATGATCATGTCATATTCGCTCTTCAACGGGCCTTCGCCCTCCATGGGCCCCACGACCGCCGCCCAGGAAGCCACACAGGGCCTGCTTTCAAAGACCAGACTCTGTCCGCCGATTTTTTTGACTGCCAAGCCTCATCACCCCTCAAAACAGCAAATCAACCAAACCAACCACGATAGAAACCGCGACGCCATACAGAATCACCGGCCCCGCCACTGTAAAAATCTTGGCCCCCACCCCGTAGAGGAAGCCCTCCCGTTTGAACTCCAGGGCGGCGGACGAGATAGAATTGGAAAAACCCGTAACCGGGACAATGCTGCCCGCCCCCGCGCGCTTCCCGATGTCGTCGTACACCCCCAGCCCCGTCAAAAAAGCGCCGATCGCAATGAGTACGCAAGTGCTGGCCGCGGAAGCGTCTTTGAGCGCCAGTCCGAAACGCTGAAACAAAAAAACGAACCCCTGCCCGACCGAACAAATGACTCCCCCGACGCCAAAGGCCCAAAGCATATTCTTCACCAAGGGAACCTTAGCCGCCGTTTTGCTGCTGCGGACAAGGTACAAGCGGCCCCGTTCCCGCAGAAGCGCGTCCTGCGCCTGTTCGATCTCCTTCCGTTTCTCAGCCCACCGGGCCCTTTCCCTGCCCCGGGAACCCGCTTCCCGCGCCAAGACATCCTGATGCCGCCTCAAAAGCTCCCGTTCCTGATCCGTCATATTGCCCACCTCCGGCCGCCCCGCCAATATTATTGCATTATTATCCGCCGGATGAAGCCGGATTATACACCGCCCGCGAATCGTAACGAATCGCAACGTCCATACCGAAGACAGGCAACAGAATGCCGCCCCTACGGATGCGTCATTTACGGGCACCGTAGGGGCGGCATTCTGCCGCCCGGGACCGTCCGGAAACAAACGGGCGGATTGCCATCCGCCCCTACGGCGCCGTGAATAATGCGTCCGTAGGGGGCGGCGGCGGACGCCCCGCGGTGATTCGCCCCCGGTTCCCCCCGTGGGGGCCCGGCATGCCGTGCCCCGTCCCGGTTTCGGACGGTCTGGCCCGGCCTCGCGGCCGCGCCGCCGCCCCACCTTAGAGGGGCGTCACCCCGTTTCATCCAGGATCTTCCTAAACTGATTCAATATCTTTCGCTCCAGGCGCGAAATCTGCACCTGAGACAGGCCCACCGCCCGGGCCGCTTCGCTTTGGGTTTTATCCTGATAGAAGCGCAGACGGATAATCTCCCGCTCCCTGGGACTCAGCGCCTGCATGGCCTGATCCAGGGCGATGCGCTCCAGCCACCGGGGTTCCTCCTCCACGCCGATCTGATCCATCCGGAGCGTCTCCTGCCCGCCCTCCTCGCCGCCGACCCTTTCCTGCATCGACACAACGCCCCTGGACGCTTCCATGCAGGCCAGAATATCCTCCGGCGCCAGCCCGGTCTCCCGCGCCAGCTCGTCCAGACTCGCCTCCCGCTGACCGCGGGCCTCAATCCTCTCCTCGGCCCTGCGGACCTTGGCCGCGTTCTCCTTGAGAACCCGGCTGACCTTCACCGGCCCGTCATCCCGGAGAAACCGCTGGATCTCCCCCATGATCATAGGCACGGCATAAGTGGAAAACTGCACCTCAAAGCTCAAATCAAACCGGTCGATGGCTTTGATCAGCCCGATGACCCCAATTTGAAACAGATCCTCCATCTCATGTCCCCGGTTCTGGAACCGCTGAACCAACGTGAACACCAGCCTGAGATTGCCGTGGATCAGCCGCTCCCTGGCCTCCCGGTCCCCCGACCGGGACTCCCGGAGCCACTGGAGGGTTTCCTCATGAGACATCCGCGGGAAACGCGGCAAATTCATACTCGCCCAATTTTCCCGGCTCAATCCGCGCCGTCCTTTCCGATCCGTTTTACGAGCCGGACGCGCGTCCCCTCCCCCGGCTTGGATGTAACCTCCACCTGATCGGCGAAGGACTGCATAAAGACGAAACCCAGCCCCATCCGCTCCGGATCCGTGGAATAGGCGGGCGTCATGGCCTTCTGGATATCCTCAATCCCGACCCCGTCGTCGGCGACCGTCACATGGATTTCATCCGGGTAGAGATCCGCGGCCAAGGACACCTTCCGGTCCGGTCGGGACCCGTACCCGTGAATAATGGCGTTGGACACCGCCTCGGAGACGGCCACCTTCAGCTCCTCCAGCTCATTCACATTCAAATCCAGCTGAGAGGCCAGGGCCGCCACCAGAATTCTGGACAAGCCCACATTCTCCCCGACGCTCTTGAACTCTATCCGGATCTCATTCAGCAATGGTTTGGTCATCTTCATACCTCCTTTTCTTTCCGCGCCAGCAGAGCCCAAGCCTGATCCACAGAGGCGCAGATATCGATGAGAGGCATGATCCCGGACAGCTCCAGCACCCGGAGAACCGACGGATTCGCCCCGGCCAGCGCCATCGTCCCGCGGCGGGCCTGAATCTTTCTCAGCCGGCCCAAGATGACCCCCAATCCCGAGCTGTCCATAAAAGTGAGCCGGGTCAAATCCAAAATCATATGCCGGGCGGGAAATACGTCCAGCGCGCGGTCCGCCTCGGCTCTGAACTCCTCCGCGCCGACCAGGTCAAAATCACCGTCCGTCCGGACAAGCAGCGTGTTTTTTTCAAAATGGACCGTAACAGCCATAAATAAACCTCCCGTATGCGGCTTTCTTTGGGGCGCGCTTTATCAAGCTAAGGCAAGCTAAGGCAAGCTAAGGCAAGCTAAGGCGCGTCCAAGAGAAAAGTTCGCCGCGGGAGGTCAAATTCCTTCTAAAATTTGGTAATCATCCCAGGAAAAGCGACAGCAGCTTGGCAAAGCCATGCCCGACGGTCTCCTTCTCGATCCCCTCGGAAGCGTACAGAGGATACCGGCCCAATTCCGTCTCCCCCTCGCGCAAAACCAAATGCCCCAAAACCTGCCCCTCTTCAACAGGCGCGGGGATCTCCTCCGGGATCTCCCACTGCGCCGCGACCTCCCTGGGCGCCGTCCTGAACGCGGCGTAACCCACCGCCGACTCCGTCCGAACCGGAACCAAAGCCTGCATGCCCTTGCTTACCTTGATCCGCGCCACCGCGGCGTCCGCCTCAAAGAGGGTTTCGAAGGTAAAACGCTGGAACCCCCATTCCAGCAGCTTCTTGCTGTCCGCGATATGCCCGCGGGCGCGGGGATTGCCCATGACCACCGAAATCAGCCGCAGAGCCTCCTGCTTCCCGGAGGCGGCCAGACAGTAGCCGGCGTCCTGAGTCCAGCCGGTTTTGAATCCATCGACACCGGATACCTGCCAGAGCAGCTTGTTTTTATTATCCAGCTGAAACGGCCTGGATGTGCCGCCGCGCAAAGTGTAATGCTTGGTGGACGTGAGTTCCAGCAGCTCCGGCAGCTTGGCCGCCGCCGCGGCCAGCAGGGACAAATCATAGGCCGTGGTATAGTGCTGCGGATCGTGGAGCCCGTTGGCGTTGACAAAATGGGTGTCCAGCATGCCCAATTCCTCCGCCCGCTGATTCATCCGCTCCGCGAAGGCTTCATGGGATCCGGCCAAATGCTCGGCCAGCGCCACAGCCGCGTCGTTGCCGGAGGCCAAAGCGATGCCCAGCATGATCTCCCGATAGCTCAGAATCTCCCCCGGCGCCAGGTAAATCTGAGAGCCCCCGTAAGAAGCGGCCCTGGCGCTGGCCGTCACCGGTTCCTCCCATTGGGCCAAACCTTGCCGGACCGCTTCCGTCCCCAGAAGCAGAGTCATCAGCTTGGTCACACTGGCCGGATACATCTGCTGCCGCGGGTTTTTGGCATAAAGTACCTCCCCGGAATCGGCGGCCGCCAAAATGGCGGATTCACTGTCCAGGGCAGGCGCGTCCTCTCCCTGCGAGAGGGAACTTGCCGCCAAAACCGGAACCGGCCACAAAAAAACGGCGCGGCACAACAGACAGCACACGCACAGCAGGAGCGGCGCGGTTTTTGCTTTTCGAACTGAAATCAAAAAAATCACCTCCTGGATTGTGTTATTTTTCCCGGAAATGAGAAAAATATAAACGTACCAATCCTAAAAGGAGGTGTTTGCTTTGGAACGGACCTTGGCGTGGTGTCTGCTGGTTCTCACCGGAACCGCCCTGACCACGGCTTTCGTCGGCCGCGTCGTCATTCCGGCGTTCAAGACAAAGAAAAAACTGATGAAATTCAAATGAATTCGTAATGGGCGTTTGTGTTGATTTCAAACTCGGGTTTCGCGAAAAAAAACCCCTGCCCGTAATGGAAGCCCAGTTTTCTCACGGTTTGCAGCTCTTCCAGGGTTTCCACCCCTTCGGCCAGCACCTTGATGTCCTTGCCTTTGCAGAAAGACACGACGCTTTGGAGAATGGACTGTTTCTCGTTGCTCAAATGGGATTCCTTGATAAAGAACCTGTCTACCTTCACAATATTGGATTCCAGGTTCATCAAGCGAAACTGATTGGAATTGCCGCATCCGAAATCGTCAATGGCCACCATGGCGCCGAACTCTTTTTGAAAAGACGCGATTCGAGCGAGGAAAGCATCCTCATCCGTGGTGCTTTCCAATACCTCGAATACCATGTTGTCCAACAGCCGGGCGTAATTGGCCTTGATCCGCGACATCTCATCCCTGTTCAGAAACCGGTCGGTGATCACATTGAAAAATATTTTTTTGCCTTCGATCAGCTGAAGGTGCTGATCGACCCAATTCAATATCTCCTCGAAAGTCAGCCTTTCAATCTGGTAGAGCTTGGATTGGTTCTCAGCCACGCCGATGATCTCCAGCGGAGAGGAAAAATCCTTCATATCCGACCGCATCAGCGCCTCGTAACCGTACACCGAACCGTCCTCCAGATCGACGATGGGCTGAAAGGCGAAGCGGATCCGCCTTTCCTCAATCAATACGTTCAGCGCCTCCTCCTTCTCGAAAGAGCGCGTTTTGGTAAAATAGGTGCCGCTGTTGAATCTGGCCACAGCGCCGCGGTTGTCCTTCTTAACCTCGTACATAGCGTAATTGGCGTATTTGATCAGCTCGCTGACCGTACCCGCGTCGCCGGGATAGGAGGCCATGCCGATGGACGAACGGATCCTCTGGCTGAACGCGCCGTAAACAAACATGAACGTATTGATCTCTTTATCAATGATTGAGCGGACATAGGTCAGCGCCTGTTCCCCGCTGTTGAAACCGTGCATGTAAACGGCAAACTCATCGCCGGAAGTACGGGACACCAGCCCGCCGCTTTTTTCGAACCGCTGATACATGGCGGTCGCCTGCAATATGTATTGATCCCCCACATCATGCCCATAAATATCGTTGATATTCCGCAGATTATCCAGACCGCCGCACAGCAGCGCCCCCGATTTCTCCGGCTGGCGCTTGATGATGTCGTGGACCTCCCGCATGAAAGCCTTTCGGGTCAGCAATCCCGTGAAAGCGTCATGATTATTCTCATAATCCGCCTTCACCTTATTCTGACGCAGCAAACCGATGATCAGATTCAGCATCTCGGACATATCCCCCATATAATCCACCGTCTGATCATAGTCGCCCATCGCCACCTGTTTCAGCTGCCAGTCCAGGCGAATCCACCGGGACTGCAGCGCCTTGAGATCCTCGGCCAGATAATTATTCTGGGGAGGTATGGTCAGCGAATAGCGAACCTTGGATATTTGCCCGGAGTAAGCCGCGAAATCGGCAAACATCGCGCGGAGCGATCGGAGCAAGTCACAAGTCTCCTCATCCCGGACGTCTTTGGGCAAAACCAAATCCGCCCCCTCCAGATCACCCGTCAATAACGCGCGCAAAAACTCCCGCAGGTTCCCGTTCTCCGTTTGAACCACCGCGCCCTCAGATAAAAAACCAGGCAGCCAATCCGTCATGCCAATCAACTCCACCCTTCAGCCATGTCCAGTAAACGTATATTATATTCAATCACTATTCAATCACTTTGTGAAATGTTTTACTATGGAGCTTTTTAATTATACTACGAACACACAAAAAAAGAAATAGTTTTTTCACAAACTTGTTACAAACTGGCTTGCCGGTCACATCCCCCTCTCTTCCCGTACTTCACTCCCAATCTTCCAGCTTGAGCTTGCGCTGCAGCTCCTTCAGCTTCGCCTTACGCTCGCGGTAGCCGGGCATCGTCCGCCCCACAACCGCCCAAAACCGCTCCGAGTGATTCATCTCAAGGATGTGCGCCAGTTCGTGGACGACGACATAGTCGATCACCTCATCCTCCGCCATCATCAGCCGCCACGAAAAATTCAGCGACCTCTTCGCGGAACAGCTTCCCCAGCGGGTCGCCGCGCCATTGACCTTCACGGCGGACGGCGCGACGCCCATCTGCCTGGCGAAGTCCGGAACCTTTGCCGTCAAATCGCGCTTAGCGAGCATACGGTAGATCTGTTCCACCGCGGCCCGTATCTGCAGCCGCGTGAGACCGGGCGGCACATAGAACCGCGCGTCGTCAAAACCGCAGCGGCTGCCGGGCTTCGCCTCCACCGGATACTCCTTGCCGCGGTAAGTTACAAGCGAGCCGTAGTCGAGCGCAAAGTCCTCGCGGGCGGCGTTCTGCTCCTGTCTCAGCGCGACCTTCCTGGCGATCCAGTCCGCTTTGCCGGCGACAAACTGATCTATGTCGCGCTTCGGCATCCTCAGCGGAGCGCGAACCTCTATCGAGGCGTCGTCGCGGACATACAGCGCGACCGT
>JAISDM010000069.1 GCA_031264885.1 Peptococcaceae bacterium
CACGAGGCAAGAAAGGTTGAACGCCGCGTACCCACGGTGGTACGCAAGTGAAAACCTGACGCGGCATCGTGCCAAAAAGACCGTGCCAGCGGGGCATATGTTTCCGCACACGAGTATCATAAGTTTGAGCAAAAAAAGGGGTCATTACGCGGCGACCCCCGGAGGAGGGGACTGGAGAATGGCGGTTCATGTCACATTGAAGGATGGGAGCGTCCGGGAATATCCGGCGGGCGTCTCATTGGCAAAAATCGCGGAAAGCATCGGCCAGGCGCTGGCGAGGAACGCGCTGGCGGCAAAATTCAACGGCGCGGTGACCGATCTCGCGGCTGAAGTGCGCGAAGACGGATTGGTTGAGTTTCTTACCTTTGACGACGAGGAAGGCAGGAACACGCTGCGCCACACCGCGTCCCACATTATGGCACAGGCGGTGAAGCGGCTTTTTCCCCAGGCGAAGCTGGCCATAGGGCCGGCCATCGCGGACGGTTTTTATTATGATTTTGATCTGGATGTGACTTTGACGCCTGAGATACTGGGCGAGATCGAGAAAGAGATGGACAAGATCATCAAGGAGGACTGGCCGGTTCTGCGCAAGGAGATGGGGCGGGAGGACGCGGTCCGGTTCTTCGGGGAGCGGGGCGAAGCCTATAAGACGGAGCTGATCGCCGGTCTGGGGGAGGACGCGGTGATCAGCCTGTATGAGCAGGGCGAGTTCGTGGATCTCTGCGCCGGGCCTCATGTGCCGGGTACGGGGAAGGTCAGGGCGGTGAAGCTTCTGTCCCTGGCGGGGGCTTACTGGCGCGGCGACGTGAAGAATAAAATGCTGCAAAGGGTATACGGCACGGCTTTTTTGAAAAAATCCGACTTGGACGCCTATTTGCTCCAGGTGGAGGAGGCCAGGAAGCGGGATCACCGGAAGCTGGGCCAGGAATTGAAGCTCTTTGTCCTGAAGGACGAGGGGCCGGGATTCCCGTTTTTTCTGCCAAAGGGCGTGACTTTGCGGAACGCGCTGGAGGGCTACTGGCGGGAGCTGCATCAAAAATGGGGATATCAGGAAATCAAAACCCCCATGATCCTGAACCGGGAGCTGTGGGAGCGTTCCGGCCATTGGGACTATTATCGGGAGAACATGTATCTGACGGAAATCGACGAGGAAGCCTATGTCATCAAGCCCATGAACTGTCCGGGGGCTATCTTGGTGTACAATCAGGACATACACAGTTACCGGGAGCTGCCGATAAAATACGCGGAGATGGGCGTCGTTCACCGGCATGAGCTTTCCGGCGCGCTCCACGGGCTGATGCGGGTGCGCTGCTTCACACAGGACGACGCCCACATCTTTATGACGGAGGATCAGATCACCGGCGAGATCAAAAAAGTCATCGATCAGGTGGCCGCCATCTACAGTTTGTTCGGGTTCTCTTACCATGTGGAGCTGTCCACCAAGCCGGAAAAAGCCGTGGGAGACGACGCGGTTTGGGACAGGGCCACCGAAGCCCTGGAGAAGGCACTGACGGAAAAAGGCGTCTCTTACAAAGTGAATCCGGGGGACGGGGCTTTTTACGGGCCGAAAATCGACTTCCACCTGAAAGATTCCATCGGCCGGACCTGGCAGTGCGGCACGATTCAGCTGGACTTCAATTTGCCGGAGCGATTTGATATGACCTATGTGGGCGCGGACGGGCAGAAGCACCGGCCGGTGATGGTGCATCGGACGGCGCTGGGCAGCATCGAGCGGTTCATCGCCATTCTGACAGAGCATTACGCGGGGGCTTTCCCCACCTGGCTGTCCCCGGTGCAGGCGCGGATATTGCCCATCACGGACAAGCAGCGGGATTACGGGGCGCGCCTGGAGCAGGACCTGAAGGAAGCCGGCGTGCGGGCGGAACTGGACGACCGCAGCGAGAAGATCAATTATAAGATACGGGAAGCCCAAATGGAAAAGATACCCTATATGCTGGTCGTCGGCGCCAAGGAGGCGGAGGCGGGCGCTGTGTCGTTGCGCGCCCGGGGAGAGGGCGACAAGGGCATGACGGATTACGCGGGCTTCAAGCAAAGTCTGCTGGAGGAAATCGCGGGGAGAAAGTCGTGACGGTTAACGAACAATCTATTGATTTCTTCACGGATTTAGTTGTTACGAATGTGATTGACGCGATTGCGGAGCGTACTGGTAAGACGGCGACGGAAACGTTTCGCGAGTTAATGAAAAGCAAGACTTATGAGTTATTGATTGACCCTGAATCATATCTGTTTCTCGAAAGCCCGGCGTATGTGCTTGATATGGTTGACGCGGAAGAGCGCGGCGATTGGGATAGGTGGTTGGAGGTATAATGTCTATGACCGGGATCAACAGTCAAATATTTCTCCAAGTGGAGATTGCTCATTTGTATATGCGGCGGCATAAGCTCACGCCGGAGCAGTTCTTGGCACTGGATGAGGAGTACGGCGTTCTGCATTTTCTTGACATTGGATACGAGCCGTATCACTTGACGGGGCGTGAGGGCGTTCTTGCTGAAATTGAAAAAATTGTCGAGGAACAACGTTTCGCGAGAGCTGGTGAATCAGTGGCGGATACAATCGCGCAGAGTTAACATGATTTGGCGAAACACACTGCGCGGGCGCGGGCGATTCGAGTTCCGGGCGGCAGGATGCCGCCCCTACGGGGAGGCGCCTGTAGGGGCGGCATTCTGCCGCCTGTCTTCGGCCGGCGGAACCACCCCGTCAGTCGGAGTCTGTACGACTTCCCCTTTAAAGAAGGGGAAGTCGTACAGACTCCGCTTGCCACCCCTCCAGGGCATCGAAGCCGACCGCGCCCGGTGGGCGAGAGAGGGAGGGTGAGATGGGGCGGGCACGTGGTGAAAGCGCGTCGCCAGACGCGCCGGTTGAGCCCGTGTCCCAACCTGGAGGGGAATTTTTTTCTTTATAAATTAATGCTTGCAATTCAGGAATAAAATAGATAAAATGGATGGGCATAGGAGAGCAAGGTCTGTGTAATTTTTTGGGAGAAAATGGGGAATGGTCGATTGGATAGAATTTATGCCGCGGCGCTGCATTTGCTGCTGGGATTGGATTTAAATCCGCTGTTTGACGATATATTGTCCCGATGGGGTTCTTTCGAGGATTTTTGGAAGGCGGGGGCGGTTCCCGGCGGCCTTCCTCTGGGTCCGAAGGCGCGGGAGCGCCTGGAAACCGGCAAAAAACAGCTGAATCCGGAGCGTATGGCGGAACGGTATGAGAAAAAAGGCATTCGCTATATTACAAAATTGGAATCAGAATTTTCAAAACAACTGTTGACCATTTACAATGTTCCCTGTATCCTATATTATCATGGCAGGCTTTCTTTATTGAACGCCACATCTGTGGCCGTGGTGGGTTCCAGGAAGCCGACGCCCTATGGCGTCGCCCAATGCGGGCAGATCTCGGCACAGTTGTCCAAGAGAGGCGTCTGCGTGGTCAGCGGCTTGGCCGCGGGCATCGACGCCGCCGCCCATAAAGGCGCGTTAACGGAAAAAGGCTCTACCATCGCGGTGCTGGGGTCGGGAATCGACCAGATCTATCCGAGGCAGAACCGCTTGCTGTTCCGGGAAGTCTGCGAGAGCGGGCTGACCGTCAGCGAATTCCCTCCGGAAACCCAGGCTCAGCCGTGGCACTTCCCCATACGCAACCGCATCATCAGCGGCCTGGCGGAAGGGGTGCTGGTGGTGGAAGCCCAGGCGCGGAGCGGCTCGCTGATTACCGCGGATCACGCCCTGGAACAGAACAAAGAGGTGTTCGCCTTGCCGGGCCCGGTCTCCAGCGCGCTGAGCGTGGGCCCGCTCAGATTGATTCAGCAGGGGGCGAAATTAGTGGTCAACGCCAATGATATTCTCGAGGAAATAGGCATCCCGCCGGATGAGGCGAATCAGGGCGCGGAGGAACAGCGGCCCCCTTTAAGCGACGGGGAGAAGCAATTGATGCGCAGGATCGGTTACGAGCCGGTGCATATAGACTATTTGCTCAAATGGGAGGACGCGGGCGGGAAAGGTTCCGCCGGGCAGGGCGGGGGTTTGTTCGCCATGCTGATGGAACTGGAATGGAAAGGCTGGATTCAATCTGTTCCCGGAAATTATTATGTCAGGGTTTGAAAAACAGGACTTGAAAAGTGTAGGTGAAACGGATGTCAAAAACATTAGTAGTGGTGGAGTCTCCGGCTAAGGCCAAGACCATCGGCAAATTCCTGGGGAAAAAATATGTGGTGAAAGCGTCTATGGGACATATTCGAGATTTGCCGAAAAGTCAGTTCGGGATCAATCTGGAAAACGATGTGGAAATTAAGTACATCACCATCCGGGGCAAGGGGGATCTCCTGCAGGAATTGAAAACGCTGGCCAGGAAATGCGACCATGTGCTTCTGGCTACAGACCCGGATCGGGAAGGGGAGGCCATTGCCTGGCATTTACAGGCGATGCTGAATGTGGAGGGATCCCAGCATTGCCGCATAGAATTTCATGAGGTGACACAGAAAGCCATCGGGGACGCGGTCCGCAACCCCAGGCCCATCGATATCAACCGGGTGGAAGCCCAGCAAGCCCGCCGGGTGTTGGACCGGGTGGTGGGCTACAATCTGAGTCCTCTCCTGTGGCGCAAGGTCAAGAAAGGCTTGTCCGCCGGCCGGGTTCAGTCGGTGGCGGTGCGCCTGATCTGCGACCGGGAAGAGGAGATCGTGAACTTCATTCCCCAGGAATATTGGACTTTGGGGGCTCAGCTGAACAAAGACAGGAAGACCTTCGAGGCAAAGCTGGCGACGGTAGGGAAGAAGAAGGCGGAGCTTAAGAATCAGGATATGGTGGAAAAAATCATCCAAGACATCGGGAAAGCCGATTTTACGGTGGGTTCCGTAAAGAAGCGCAAACAAGCCAGGAATCCCGCGCCGCCCTTCATTACCAGCAGCCTCCAGCAGGAAGCGTACCGTAAATGCAATTTTTCCGCGAAAATAACCATGATGATCGCCCAGCAGCTCTATGAGGGGCTGGATTTGAGCAAGGAAGAGGGAACGGTGGGTCTGGTCACCTACATCCGCACCGATTCCACCCGGATCAGCGACGAGGCCAAAGCTCAGGCCAAGACTTTTATCGAAGCGGTCTACGGCGCGAAATATTATCCGCAGAAAGCGCGGGTCTACACGGTCAAGGGCAAGATCCAAAACGCCCATGAAGGGATACGCCCCACCTCCGTGGAACGGACGCCGGAGTCGGTCAAGACGTTTTTGAGTACGGATCAGTATAAATTATATAAGCTGGTTTGGGACCGGTTTGTGGCGTCTCAGATGGCCTCCGCCGAGCTGGAAGTGACGACGGCGGATATCAAGGTGAAGGACTACGGATTCAGGGCCGCGGGCGTTGTGATGCTCTTCCCGGGATTTACGAAACTGTATACGGAAGGCCGCGACGGTCAGGAGGACGAGGAGCAGGGCGTGCTGCCGGTTTTGACGGAGGGGGAATCCCTGACGCTGAAGCAGCTGCTGCCCAAACAGCATTTTACCCAGCCGCTTCCGAGGTTCACCGAGGCCACGCTGATCAAATCCCTGGAAGAGATGGGGGTGGGCCGGCCCAGCACCTACGCTCCCATTCTGGACACCATTCTGAGCCGCGGCTATGTGTATAAAGAGAAGAAGCAGTATGGCCCCACCGAGCTGGGTCTGCTGGTGATGGAACTGCTCAAAAAATATTTTTCGGACGTGATCGATTACGAGTTTACGGCCCAGATGGAGACCCTGCTGGACAAAGTGGAGGAGGGCGAGCAGGACTGGAAAAAGGTCATTCTGGAGTTTAACGAGCCCTTCATTCAGGAATTAAAGGTCGCCGATGAGGAAATCGGGCCGATGGAAATCGCGGACGAAGTGACGGATGTCATTTGCGATAAATGCGGAAGAAACATGGTCGTCAAGCGGGGACGCTTCGGCAAGTTTTTGGCGTGCCCGGGGTTCCCCGAATGCCGCAACACCAAGCCTCTTCTGGAGGAGCTGGGTGTGCCCTGTCCCAAATGCGGCCGGGGGAAAGCCGTGGCGCGGTGGTCCAAGAAAGGGAAGAAGTTCTTTGGGTGCAGTTTGTATCCGGAATGCGATTTCGTATCCTGGGATGAGCCTTCGGCTGAGAAATGCCCCCAATGCGGGGCGGTGCTGATGATCAAAAACACCAGAAGGGACGGGCGGAAGCTGGTCTGTCCCACGGAGAAATGCGGTTTTTCCAAGATTCAAGAGGCGGAGCAGGATGCTTAACGCGGAACGCCCGGCTGTGACGGCGGTGAACCCGCCGCCGGGGCTGGCGCGGACGCCGGCGGCAGCGGCGGGAGCGCGGCCCGCGGACGGCGGGGCGGCGGCGGTGACGGTGGTCGGCGCGGGGCTGGCGGGCAGCGAGGCGGCCTGGCAGCTGGTCCGGAGGGGCGTGCCTGTCCGCCTGTATGAAATGCGGCCGGGCAAGACGACGCCCGCCCATCACGGAGAGGGATTCGCCGAGCTGGTGTGCAGCAATTCCTTTCGGGCGGAGAGCCTTGAGAACGCCGTGGGCCTGCTGAAAGAAGAGATGCGGCGGCTGGATTCGCTGATCATGCGCTGCGCGGACGAATGGCGGGTGCCGGCGGGGGCCGCTTTGGCCGTGGACCGGGAGGGCTTCGCCCAGGCGGTGACCCGGGCGCTGACCGCTCATCCCCTGGTGGAAGTCATCCGGGAGGAGGCGGTCCGGATTCCGGCGCCGGAGGACGGCATTGTGATTTTGGCCACGGGCCCGCTGACCAGTCCGGCCATGACGGAAGCGGTGAAATCCCTGACCGGGGAAGAAAGCCTGTACTTCTACGACGCGGCGGCGCCTGTGCTTCAGGCGGACAGCGTGGATATGGATGTGGCCTATTGGGCTTCCCGGTACGATAAGGGGACCCGGGACTATCTGAACTGCCCCATGAGCCGGGAGGAGTATGAGGCGTTCTATGAGGCGCTGATCCACGCGGAACCGGCTCCGAGGGAGGATTTTGACAAGGCGGTGTATTTCGAGGGCTGTATGCCGGTGGAGGTCATGGCGGAAAGAGGGCCCCAGACCCTTCTCTTCGGCCCGCTGAAGCCTGTGGGCCTGGAGGATCCCCGAACGGGGAAGAGGCCCTGGGCGGTGGTTCAGCTGAGGCAGGACGACCGGCTGAAGACCCTGTTTAATATGGTGGGATTCCAGACGCGGCTCAAATGGAGCGAGCAGAAGCGGGTTTTTCGGATGATTCCGGGGCTGGCTCAGGCTGAGTTCGTCCGTTACGGTGTCATGCACCGCAACACCTTTATTAATTCGCCCATAGTAATGGAAGAAACAGGGAATTTCAAGGCGCATCCCCGGATCTTCGCGGCGGGGCAGATGACCGGGGTGGAGGGCTATGTGGAGTCGGCGGCCTCGGGGCTTATGGCGGGGGTGAACGCGGCCAGGATGTTCGGAGGGCGGCCCCTCACGGTGCTGCCGGAGGAAACCGCCATGGGAAGTTTGATCCGCTACACCGTCCGGGGGGATCCGGGGAATTTTCAGCCGATGAATGTGACGTTCGGGCTGATGCCGTCTCCGGCGGATGCCATTCGGGATAAGAAGGCCAGGCGCCGCCTGATGGCGGAGCGGGCGCTGGAGGCCGTCGAACGCTGGAAGCGCGGGCAATGAGTTCCGGGACGGGCCGAAAACGGGACGGGGCACGGCATGCCGTGCCCCCACGGTCTGGCCTGTCCCTGGCAGACGCGAATTTCCGAATTGCGGACCGGGATGACGAAAACGGGAGGTGCGGACATGCTTTTGACGGATGCTGTGGACCGGTTTTTGCTTTGGCTGGACGATGAGCGGAACGCGTCGCCTATGACTCTGAAATCCTATAGCCTGGATTGGCAGGATCTCTTTGCTTTTTTGGAGCAGTCGGAGGGGTTGGACATCCGGACGGCGGAGGTGGACGCCTTGGATCCGCTGGTGATCCGGCGGTATATTTACCATATGCACGGTCGTCAGCTGTCCAAAAATACCGTTCACCGCCATTTGGCGGCCATGAAGAGTTTCTATAAATTTCTTTCGGTTCAGCGGTGGATCCGGGATAATCCGATGGACCTGATTCCGCTGCCCAAACGGGAGAAACATCTGCCGCGGTTCCTGAATGTGGATGAAATGGGGCGGGTGCTGGAACAGCCGGATTTGTCTACCGAGGCCGGCTGCCGGGACCAGGCCATCATGGAGGTGCTGTACGGATGCGGCCTGCGGGTTCAGGAGCTGGTGGGGCTGACTTTGAGCGCCGTCAGTCTGTCCTCGGGTCTGACCCGGGTGATGGGCAAGGGCGGCAGGGAGCGGGTGGTTCCCATGGGTTCCAAGGCTTGCGAGGCTTTATCGAGGTATTTGGAGGTCTGCAAAGCCACCCGGCGGAAGAAAAACACCCAGGCTCTGTTTCTGAACGTCCGGGGCGGGGCTTTGACAGATCGCGCGGTGCGTGATATTGTAAAGAAATACTGCGTCCAGGCACAGACGAAGGAGATACTCTCTCCCCACGGCTTCCGGCACAGCTTCGCGACCCATCTGCTGGACAACGGAGCGGATCTCCGGGTGGTGCAGGAGCTGCTGGGACACCGGAAGATATCCTCCACACAGATCTATACCCATGTATCGAGAAGTCATTTGCGCAAAATCTATTATCTTGCCCATCCCAGGGCGGAATGAGGTGCTGTATGTTTGAAGGAACCACCATTATCGGCGTGCGCTACCAGGGGCAGACGGCGTTGGCGGGAGACGGCCAGGTGACCATGAGCGAAAAAATCATTATGAAAAGCCAATCCAAAAAAGTCCGGCGGCTGTATCACGGGAAAGTGGCCGCGGGCTTCGCGGGATCCGTCGCGGACGCCTTTGCCCTTTTCGATATGTTCGAGGGCAAACTGGAAGCCCATCAGGGAAATCTGCCCAGGGCCTGCGTGGAGTTGGCCAAATCCTGGCGCACAGACCGGACCCTGCGCCAGCTCCAGGCGATGCTGGTGGTGGCGGATACCGAGCATCTCCTGATGGTATCCGGCACGGGAGAGGTCATCGAGCCGGACGACGGGCTGGCGGCCATCGGTTCGGGCGGCCCTTACGCCTTGGCCGCGGCGCGGGCGCTGGCGCGCCACTCCTCTCTCGGAGCGGAGGAAATCGCCCGGACTTCTTTGGAAATCGCCGCTTCTATTTGCGTGTATACAAACGATCAGATCATTGTGGAAAGGGTGTAAGGGATGGAGATGAATTTGACGCCGCGGGAGATTGTGGCGGAGCTCGACCGTTATATCGTGGGACAGAACCAGGCCAAGAAAAAAGTGGCCATCGCGCTGCGGAACCGCTACCGCAGACAGATGCTCAGCGAAGAGATGAGACACGACGTTTTTCCCAAGAATATTCTCATGATCGGCCCCACAGGCGTCGGCAAGACGGAAATCGCCCGGCGCCTGGCCAAATTGGTGAAAGCCCCCTTCATCAAGGTAGAGGCCACCAAGTTCACGGAGGTGGGCTATGTGGGCAGGGACGTGGAATCCATGATCCGGGATCTGCTGGAAGAGGCCATCCGCATGGTCCGCCAGGAAAAAACCGCGTCTATGGAAGCGGCCTGCCAAAAAATGGCACAGGAGATCCTGCTGGATGTGCTGCTGCCGCACACGGCCAGGCATTCCCTGGCGAAGAACCCGATGAATTTGTTCGGGGGCGGAGGGGGCAAGTCCCCTTCGGAGCCGGCCCCCGTCACAAGCGAGCAGCAGATGCAGCGGGAGCATGTGAAGGCCCAGCTGGAAGAGGGGAAGCTGGAAGAGGTGTTGGTGGAGATCGAGATCGAGGAAGAGGTGAAGACGCCCTTCGGAGGCATGGCCGGAACCACTTTGGAGGACATGGGCATCAACGTCCAGGACCTGTTCGGCTCCATGCTGCCGAAGAAGAAGGTCAAGAAAAAAATGAAGGTGAGCCAGGCCCGGAACATGCTCCAACAGCAGGAAGCGCAGAAGATGATCGATATGGATCAGGTGGAGAAGGAAGCCATCGAGAGAACGGAAGAAGAAGGCATCGTCTTTCTGGACGAGATGGATAAGATCATCGCGAAGGACGGGGGCCACGGCCCGGACGTATCGAGAGGCGGGGTTCAGCGGGATATCCTGCCCATCGTGGAAGGCGCCACGGTCAACACCCGGCACGGCGCGGTGAAGACCGATCATATCCTGTTCATCGGGGCGGGCGCTTTTCATCAGTCCAAGCCCTCCGACCTGATTCCGGAGCTCCAGGGGAGATTCCCGATCCGGGTGGAGCTGGAGAATCTGACCCGGGACGATTTAAGGCGTATTCTGACCCAGCCGCGCCATTCCCTGATTCAGCAATATTCAGAACTTCTAAAAATTGATCATGTTTTCATAGAATTTACTGAAAATGCTATTGATGAAATCGCGGATATTGCGTATACTGTTAACGATCAAACTGAAAATATCGGAGCGAGAAGGCTTCATACCATTATGGAGCAGGTGCTGGAGGACTTATTGTTCGACGCGCCGGCCCAAGCCTTCGAATTGGACGACCAATACATCAAGGGAAGACTTGCGGATATTGTCAAGAACCAGGATTTAAGCCGGTACATTCTCTAGTGTCGTGGGCTTTACGCGCCAAATCCATGTGCTGACGAATCATTCATTTCGCAGCAACACTCGGTATTTTTGGGTAATTTTAGGAGGAAGAATAAAATGAAGACCCTATTGGAAAAAACCAGAACGATCAACAAGTTGCTGCAAAAATCAGCGGGAAGCACGGTGGAGTTTGCCGAAATGGCAAATGTGCTGTGCGATTTAATCGACGCCAATGTGTACATCGTGGGCAGACGCGGCAAGATATTGGGATACGCCTTCATGGACGGATTCCAGTGCGCGGTGATCGAGGAGATCGTGGGAAAGACGGAGCGCTTTCCGGAGGTGTACAACGAAAACCTGCTTCGGATCGGCCAGACCCAGGCGAATTTGCATAACGAAAAGGACGAGTGCGTCTTCGGGGTGGTCAATGGGAGCGACTGCGCTTTTCCGGGCAAAATCACCACCGTGGTGCCCATCATCGGGGGCGGGGAGCGTCAGGGCACCCTGCTTCTGGCCAAATTCAAGGTTGAGTTCACGTATGAGGACACCATTCTGGCTGAGTACGGCGCCACTGTGATCGGGATGGAAATTCTGAGAGCCAAGGCGGAACGCATCGAGGAGGAGGCCCGCAAGAAGGCGGCGGTCCAAGTGGCCATCGGCACATTATCCTATTCGGAGATGGAAGCCATCGAGCATATCTTCGCGGAGCTGGAGGGCAACGAAGCATTGCTGGTCGCCAGCAAGATCGCGGACAGGGTGGGGATTACCCGTTCGGTCATTGTGAACGCCCTCCGGAAATTTGAGAGCGCGGGGGTCATCGAATCCAAATCTCTGGGCATGAAGGGAACCTATATCCGGGTGCTGAACGACAATCTTCTGGAAGAACTGGCAAAACTTAAATGAGAATAATAATTCAGGACTATGGTGCAATACTATAGTCCATTTTGTATTTTTATAGGATGAAAAGAGGATTTTTAAAATAAATCAAGAATATCAATATAGATTATCTCTTCTTATGTAAATAGGCGGGTGATTTGGTTGATTCGGACACAGTTGACTCAGCTGCTGGGGAAGGGCTTGGACGGCGGCGCGCTGACCCAGACGGTTCACACTAATAATCTGGCGAATGAAAATACGCCTGGATTCAAGAAAAGCGAGGTCTATTTCAAGCATACACTGGAGGCTTTTTTGCAGGATACATATCCCTATCTCCGCAAAACCCGAGCGGCCCATCTGCCCTTGGGCCCTTATACGGAGGAGGAAGACCGGCTGAGGGGCACCCGGGCGGGGCATTACCCCTTATATGAGACGCCGGCCTCGGCGGAGAGCATGAAGAAGACCGGCCCCCGGCATCTGGGGCTGGTGACGGGCGCGGACGGACCCATCGTGGCGTACAACATGGAGACTTACGCTCTGCGAAGCGACGGCAACAACGTGGATGTGGACATGGAGCAGGCCGCGCTGGCGGAGAACGAGATCTATTACAATACGTTGACCCAGCTGCTGAGCAGTCAGTACGGACTGCTCAGTTCGGCAGTGAGTGAAGGAAGGAGATAGGTATGAATTTATTTCACTCGATGAAGATCAGCGCTTCCGGTATGAGCGCCGAGCGTCTCAGGATGGACGTGATCGCGTCCAATATCGCCAACGCGGATACGACGCGGACCCCCGAAGGGGGGGCTTACAGGCGGCATGTGTCTCTGATGCAGGCGCAGCCTGCCGTGAACTCCTTTCAGTTTCTGCTGCGCCGCTCCAAAGCCGCGATCTTTGAGCCTTATCTCAACGGGGTGCGGGTGGGCGCCATCGTGGAGGATCCCTCCCCGATGAAGATGGTCTATGACCCGACCCATCCCGACGCTCAGGAAGACGGCTATGTGGAGTATCCCAACGTGGACATAATGAAAGAGATGGTTGAGCTGATCACGGCCAGCCGGGGGTATGAGTCCAATGTCACCGCTTTTAACTCGGTCAAGAATATGGCCTTGAAGGCGTTGGAAATTGGCAGGTAGTTTTTAGTGGGCAGTGATGAGCGGATAGAGATGAGTGGGCTGTGAGGAGTGAGTGGGCTGTGGTTGAGTCTTTTTACGGGGTTGGCAGGCTGAAACCTACGGATCTGATGACAGATGTGCTGGGCTTTAGGAATAATACGGGAACGGCCGGGGTGGACGGATTTCAGGACGTGCTGGCCGAGGCTGTGGAGAGCGTGACCGCCGAGCGTGAACGGATCGGGTTGGTACCGTTGAGTTTGTCGGGATTGTCGGATTCGTCGGGTTCTTCGGGAGTATCGGGGTTGACGGGCTTGTCGGGGTTGACGGGCTTGTCGGGAGTATCGAGTTTGCCGGGTTTGTTGGGCTTGTCGGAAGTGAACGGGAGTACCGGAACCGGGTTTGATCAGCTGAAGAATTTGGCTTCTCAGGTTCTGGGCAAAGTGAACGCGGCCCAGCTCGCGGCGGATGAATTGGCGAAGGATTATGCCCTGGGCGAGAACGTGGAGGTGCATCAGGTGATTATGGCGGCGGAGGAAGCCAGCCTGGCGTTTCAGCTGACGGTGCAGATCCAGAACAAACTGGTCGAGGCTTATCAGGAAATCATGAGAATGCAGGTATAAGGCGATGAATTTCTTGACCCGAGTAAGGGAACAACTGGAGAAGTTATGGGAGAACTTTGCCCTGTGGCAGAAAATTGTCCTGGGCGCGATACTGGCCGTAAGCATTGTGGCTGTGGTGCTGGTGGCCTATAATATGCGGCAGGAGCCCGAGATGGACGTTCTGTATAATGACTTAGAGGCGACGGACGCCCAGGCCATCACGGAACGGCTGACAGAAATGAATGTCCAATATGTTCTGGCGGACGACGGACGGGCCATATTGGTTCCGGCGGACCGGAAGTACCAGCTGCGTTTGGACTTAGCGGATTTGAATCTAACCGGAGTGGTGGGCTTCGAGACATACGACACCACCCGTTTCGGCGAGACGGATACGGACAAACAAGTCCGGTTCCTGATCGCCCTTCAGGGCGAGCTGACCCGGACCATCGAGCAGATGGCGGAGGTGCAGTCCGCCCGCGTACATATTTCAATGCCGGCCCAGTCTTTGTACCGGAATGAGAAGAAAGCCACCACCGCGTCGGTGATGCTCCGTCTCTATGAGAACACCAGCGTCACGCCGGATCAGGTGGAGACGATTATGTCCTTCATCAGTCACAGCGTAGACGGGCTGGAGCCCCAGGACGTGACGGTCATGGACATAGAGGGCAACCGGCTGTCGGACGAGGTGAACGGGACGACCTCCGCCATCACCCCTGAGATGCTGGCCAATTATATGGCGATGAGCCTGGACCGTGAGAACCGGATCGTCCGCAATGTGCAGACCATGCTGGAACGGGTGCGGGGGCCGGGGCAGGCCGTCGTGCGCGCCTCGGTGGAGATGGATTTTGACGCGATCAGCACGGTGGAAGAAAGGCTGTTGGAGCCGCCCGCCCCGGTCAGCGAGCATACCCGGACGGAATCCGCCACGGGAATGAGCGGGACGACCGGCGAGAACCCCGCCGACACCAATATGGGGGGGCCCATTTACGGGATCCCCTGGTCGACGGGGGATTCCACCTGGGATATGGAGGAACGGACCACCAATTACGAGAGCGGCAAGGCAGTGGAGACCCGGACGGTGGCGCCCGGCCAGCTGACCCGGGTGACGGTTTCCGTCGCCATCAACGGGGAACTGAGCGAAGACGAGCAGCAGCAGATATATGACCTGGTGGTCTCGGCGGCCGGCTTGAGCGAACCCCGGGGCGATCTGCTGACGGTGGTCGGCGTGCCTTTTTATGACGACTTTACCCAGCTGATGGATCAGGAATTGGCCGCCATGCAAGAGGCGGAGAGACAGCGTCAGATGATTCAGATCGCCCTCATCATTCTGGGCCTGATCCTCTTGCTGCTGCTGATTTTCTTTGCCATGAGAAAGATGAACGCGGCCACCGAGGCTCAGACCCAGCTGATCGCGGAGGCGGCGGAGGCGGAACTGGCCGAAGGCGAGGGCGAAGGAGAGATTCCCCCGGATTTGGGTTTGGATATGCTGGTGGAGTCGGAGGGGGAACCGGCCATAGACGCCGAGATGACGCCGGAGGCTTTGGAGAAGAAAGCGCTCCGCGCCCAGATTGAGAAATTGATTCAAACGAACCCGGAAGAAGTGGGGAAGGTACTAAAAACCTGGTTAATAGAGGATTAGGGGTGAATTGGGTTGGCACAAAAAGAAACTCAATTGACAGGACGACAAAAAGCCGCCATCATGCTGATCAGTCTTGGCCCTGAAAAATCAGCCTCCGTGATGAAGCATTTGTCTGACGATGAAATTGAAATGCTGACGCTGGAAATTGCCAATGTCCGCACCGTGAGAGGCGAAACCCTGGACGAGGTTCTGGCCGAGTTCATGGATTTGTACATGGCCTCTCAATATCTGTCCCAGGGTGGGATTGAGTACGCCAAAACCCTGCTGGAGAAAGCCATCGGCCCGGAACGGGCCGCGAATATCCTGAACCGGCTGTCCTCCAATTTGCAGATCAAACCCTTCGAGTTTATCCGCAGGACGGATCCGAGCCAGGTTCTGAGCTTCCTGCAAGGGGAGAATCCCCAGACCATCGCGCTGATCCTCTCTTATCTGGAACCGGAGCAGGCGGCTTTGATCCTTTCCGCTTTGCCGGTGGACCGCCAGGCGGATGTGGCCAGGAGGATCGCCGTGATGGACCGGACGTCGCCCGACATCATCCGGGATATTGAGAATGTGCTGGAAAGAAAGGTGGCGTCTATGGGCGCCCAGGATTATACGGTCACAGGCGGCATCCACGCGGTGGTTCAGATATTGAACAACGTGGACCGCACCACGGAAAAAACCATTCTGGACACATTGGAAGCGGAAGACCCTGTTTTGTCTGAGGAAATCAAGAAACTCATGCTGGTCTTCGAGGATATTGTGGTGTTGGACGACCGCAGCGTTCAAATGGTGCTGCGCGAGGTGGAGAGCCGGGATTTGGCTCTGGCCCTCAAGGGCTCCAGCGAGGATGTTGGGGATAAGGTTAAGCGGAATATGTCCAAGAGGGCGGGGGAGATGCTCACGGAAGAGATCAACTTCCTGGGTCCTGTGCGCCTGAAGGATGTGGAGGAAGCGCAGCAGCGCATCATCGCGGTGGTCCGCAGACTGGAGGAGAACGGAGAAATCGTCATCGCGCGCGGCGGAGGGGACGAATTAATTGTATAAGATCATCAAAGCCTCATGGGTTAGAACCGTTGAGCCGGTGATTCCGCCCGAGCCCGAACCCGAACCGGAGCCGGAACCGGAACTGCCGGAATTGCCGGAAGAGGAGACAATTGAAGAACCCCGGGAAGTGGAAGAAGTTCCCAAAATCAACCCTCAGGATATTTTGGATCTGGCCGCGCTCCAGGCCGAGCGCATCGAGGCGGAGGCCAGGAAGCACGGGGAGACTTTGATCCGCGGCGCTCAGGAGGAAGCCAGGGATTACCTGAGTCAGGCGCAGACCGAAGCGGAAGCGCTGAAGGAGACCGCCTATCAGGAAGGCTACCAGGAGGGCTGCCGCGTTGGCAAGGAGGAAACCTCCGCCCGGCTGACCGCCCAAATGGAGCCGGATATTCAGAATTTGAACATGCTGCTGAAAGCCTTGGCGGAGCAGCAGGAGTTTTTTCTGTTGTCCCAGGATATCCCTATACTGGAAATGGTTCTGGCTATGACCGAGAAGATCCTGGGGACGGCCGTCGCCTTGAAGCCGGAGCTGATTCAGAGCATCATCCGGAATATCTTGAATACATTGAATGAGACGGGCAAAATCCTCATCCGGGTGAATCCGGTGCATATCCCTTATTTAAACGATCACGGCGCCATATTTGACAACATCGACCCGGAGCGGATTCATATAGAGGAAGACCCGGCCATTTTGCCGGGGGGGTGCCATATCGAGACCGAAATGGGATTCATGGACATTGATATGGACGAACAGATGGAGACACTGAAAAAAGCGTTGAGGGAAGAAGCGTACCATGCTGGATTATGACAAACTGACGGAAACCGTATGCCTGACGGCGGTCACGAAGCATAAAGGTTATGTGACGGCCGTTACCGGGCTGATTATCGAGGCCAGGGGGCCCAGGGCGAAGATGGGGGAGATGGTCATCATCGACACGGGGATGGAATTGATCCCCGCGGAGGTGGTGGGATTCGATCAGAACAAAACCAAATTGATGGTGCTGGGCAATCAGAAGGGCATATCTCCGGGGAATGTGATTTTGGCCACTGGGCACACCATGCGGGTCAAGGTGGGGCCGAATATTGTGGGAAGGGTCCTGGACGGGATGGGGGAGCCCATGGACGAGGAAGGCCCTCTGGAGTGGGAAGTGATCTATCCCCTGGAAGAGAAGCCGCCGCATCCCCTGAGACGGCAAAGGGTGCTGGAAGCGCTGCCGCTGGGCGTCCGGGTGATGGACGCGCTGCTGACGGTGGGCGCCGGCCAGCGGATGGGGATTTTCTCCGGAAGCGGCGTGGGGAAGAGTACGCTCCTGGGCATGATCGCCCGCAACAGCCAGGCGGATGTGAATGTGGTGGGCCTGGTGGGGGAGCGCGGCCGGGAGGTTCGGGAATTCATCGAGAACGACCTGGGCGCGGAAGGGCTGAAGCGTTCCGTGGTGGTGGTGGCCACCTCCGATCAGCCGGCGCTGGTTCGCAAGAAAGCCGCTTTTTTGGCTACGGCCATAGCGGAGTATTTTCGGGACTTGGGCAAAAACGTCATATTGATGATGGATTCGGTGACACGGTTCGCCATGGCGCAAAGGGAAGTGGGGCTGGCGACGGGAGAACCTCCCGCCACCAAGGGCTACACTCCCTCTGTTTTTGCGGAGCTGCCGAAGCTCCTGGAGCGGTCCGGAACCTCGGAGAAGGGAAGCGTTACCGGCTTGTACACGGTGCTGGTGGACGGGGACGATGTGAACGAGCCCATATCGGACGCGGTGAGAGGGATATTGGACGGCCATGTGATTTTGTCCAGGCAGCTGGCCTCTCTGGGGCATTATCCGGCGGTGGACGTGCTGGGCAGCATCAGCCGGGTGATGATCAACATCGTTCAAGAGAACCACAACCAGGCGGCCAGCGACGTGAAGGCGCTTCTGGCGGTGTATCAGGAGGCTAAGGACCTCATCGACGTGGGCGCTTACCAGATGGGCAGCAATCCCAGGATCGACCTGGCCATTCAATATTGGAACGAAATCAACGCCTATCTGACGCAGAACATCCATGACGTATGGAATTATGAGGATACAGTCAGCGAGCTTCTGAGGATTCACGAGAGGATCAGCGTGTAGGTATGAAGTATGGCGCAGGAATGACGTGGGCGGCGCCGTAGGGGCGGCATTCTGCCGCCCGGGACCGTTCGTGAACCGGAAAGGGTGACCAGGGGTGGCTTTGAGATACCACTTTCGCCTCCAGAGCGTTCTGCGGCTGAGGGAGTATAAGGAATCCCAGTGCAAGGAAGAGATGGGGCGCTGTGTCCAGAGACTCTATCAGGCGGAGAAGCTGAGGGATGAAATCGAGGAAAAAATCCGCCGGCTGACCGGGGAACTGAGGGAGCTGACCCTCCGCGGCAAGGAGCTTTACCTGGTGGAGTTTTATGATAACTTTATCCTCTATCAGAGGATATTGCTGGAACGGCAGATTCAGCTGGTGGCGCAGCGGAAGAAGGAATTGGCTTACGCCAGGATGCGGCTGGTGGAGGCCATGAAGGACCGGAAGATACTGAATAAGCTGGATGAGAAGTTATACCGGCGCTATCTGTTTGATATGGATAAGGCCGAACAGGCGCAGATGGATGAATTGGCGCTGACGCGATACGAGTGAAATTGTGACTAGATGTGGGAGTGAATCCAAATGGAGGAAGAAACAAAAGAACGTAAATTGCCGATGGTTACGATTTTTTTCTGCCTTCTGGCTCTTTTGGTCGGCGGTCTTTTGGCGGCTCATTTTCTTGGGCTGGTCAACGTCGCCCCTCTGGTGGCGAATGTGCCTTATGTGAACCAATGGATCCGGGATCCCTACGGGGGGAGCGACGTGTTCACCGAGGCGGAACCGACGCCGACGCCGGCGCCTACGCCGGAACCCACGCCCACCGTCAATCCTCTGGAGGAAGTGAACCGTGAGCTGGAGAGAAAGATCGCGGAGCTGGAGCAGGAAAAGCTGGATCAGGCCGCGGCTTACGAACAGGAAAAAACCGAGACCATGAGGGAGAATACGGAACTCAGGGCGCGGGTTCTGGAGCTGGAGAACTACAGGGCCAGCACGGAGGCCCAGGCGGAAAGCGACACCTATATGGCCGGGATTTTGCAAGGCATGAAGCCGGACGCCATCGTTCAGATGATGGACAATATGGACGACAGCGGCGTGGTGCAGATTCTGGGCTTGCTGACGGACAGTCAGGTGGGCAAGGTGCTCGCTCTGCTGGATCCGGAGAGAGCGGCGGTCATTACCCGGATGCTTATGGGCTGAGGGGTTAATGATATATATTTCGCCGAAAGGAGGTGAGAAAATGATAGGTGCAGAGACAAATTTAATTGTGACGGTTTCCGATTTAAAATCCGATTTCAAATCCGATTTCAAATCCGAACGGGCGCCCCGGACCCCGTTGAACCACAGCTTTGACGCGGTTTATGAGAAGACCTTAAGCAGAGGGGACACAGGGGACGAAAGCCGGGAGATCCGCTTCGGGAGCGGGAACGCTGAGAGAGTCCGCGCGGGGAAGAGCGGTTCCGAAGGGAAGAATGGGGCCGGACGGAAGAGCGGTATCGAGCGGAAAAACGGTTTCGAACGCGGGGCTGTTCAGGAGGACGAACCGGAGAACGGGGACGGGGAGCTTTTGGAAGAGGACAAAACCGGAGTTTCGGCGCGTTATGAGTGGCTGGCGCCGCTGATGATGGCCGCGGTTCATTCCGAAGCCCCGGCTGTGACGCCGGAAGCGTCCGCGGCGCCTGTCTTGGAGACGGGACTGACGCTTGGGTTCGCGGGACTTGAGCCGGATGGGGCGGTTTTCCCGGAGATGGGGCTTGCTCCGGAGGGGCTGACCGTTTCGGGAACGGGG
>JAISDM010000148.1 GCA_031264885.1 Peptococcaceae bacterium
GCCGGATCATAGTCCAGCACCGCTTCCCCGGAATAATCCGTATGCTTTAAAAAGCGTACGGTTTTTGCGTCATAGCTGCCTGTCAAGGCGTAATGCTCGCTGATGTCCGCAAAGTGGCATACATAGCTTGACTGATACACCCGAAGGTTCGCGCCGGCAAATCTGTACGGCCCGCCGCTTTCGCATATGAGGAACGTATCCTCATGATTCGCGAACGCCTCCACGCGTCCCCCGGCGGACGCCACATACGAAGCCGCGCCTGTCCGCGTGTCCACGGCCATGATCTGCTCCTCAAAAGCGATGTACAGTCCGCCGCCGCCAATGATGGGAACAAACCGGGACGAATCGGACTCATACCGCAGAATATTTTCGCCGGTCTGTGCGCGGCAGACAAAAAATCCCGAATAATAGGGCTCCCGCTCCACCACCGCGAAGGCCAAAACATCCTGATAAAATCCGCCGTTAAAATGAATCGCCTCAGACGGCGAATAAAGCTGCGTTTCCGCGCGCGTCTCTATATCAAACAGAGAGAGCGAACCGTCCGCGAAACTGACGGCCAGCTTGCCGCCGTCCCCGTTCAGTTCAAACAGCGTGTCACGTGGATTTATGAAGCTGTCGTCCACAGGCATGCGCATTGTCTTTCCGTCAAAACCGATTTCCCCCAGTTCCCGGCCTTCCGGCGAATACAGCGCCGCCTTGCCTTCATCCTTGTAAACGGCGGCGATCACGGATCTGTCCCCGGAAACAGCGACGGCCGTCGCGGGACGCCCGCGCCACAGCGCCGCGCCCTTTGCGATATCATACGCCGTCAGGCCGTCGCTTCCCGTGAAAACGGCGACCGTATCCGACAAAAATTCCACATCCGACAGAGCGGAGCTTACCGCCGGCAGTCTGACCACAGCCTGGGCGCGTTCGAGGTCATACACGGCCAGTTCAAAGGGATAGACGACCGCCGCGTAACTCTCCCCCGGTGAGATCAGCACCTTCCCCGGCGCGGCGGGCAAGTTGACGACCTTATGCGGTTTGAACCCCTTCGCCGTGTCATAGCTCCCCAGGGCGTCCGTGAGCGCCCGCTCCGCCGCCGGGACGAGAGGGCGCTCCGGGCGCTCCAGGGCTTCGGGCAAAGCGTCCAGCGCCAGCAGCAGCGCGGTTCCAGGATCCCCGTCGGCAAGCTCGCGCTCGGAATACTCCGCCAGCATATAGGACTGGTTTTGCAGTTTCAACCGCATTTCCCGGTCGATCCGAATATATTGATACGTGGAGAACGATCCGAAGGAGAGCGTGAAGGCAAAGGCGACGCTCACGAAAGCTGCCGCCCGCCGGATCCTCCGCCGCCTGTGCCGCCGGCGCAAGTCGTCGAAAGCGCAGCCCAGAATGGGCGCCAGCAGGCGCAATTTCTCCTCTTTCAGCAGTTTGACGCTGGCCGCCCATGATTCCGCGCGAATGTCGGCGGCTAATGGTTCCACAAAAATTTTCTCGCCGCCGACCTCCCGCTCACGGAGACTGGGCGGGAAGGATTCGTCCGGCTCGCCGTCGATCAACAGGGTAATGATCCTGTCCTTGCCGTGCAGTTCGCCAAATCGCTCCACCTCGCGCATGACCCACTGGGATTCACAGGTGCGCCGGGAACAAATCAGGAGCAGGAAGCCGGAGTTCTCCAGAGCCTCATTGATGCTGTCCGACAGATTAGATGAAGTCGGCAGTTCGTCCCGGTCGCGGAATATCCGCGAGAGCTTGGTTTTGCCGGTTTTTTTGGCGATGGCGCGCGGAACGCGGTAAGTCTCCAGCATCTTGTGCAGTTTTTCCGCCACAAGGCCGTCAAGCTCCCCGTGACGGTAACTGATGAAAGCGTCGTATCTCATCTGGTTCTTTCCTTCTCCGCCGCTGATGTCTCACGGCATTGGCGCGGTCGTGTTTCTTTATAGAATTTCGATTGAGCCGTCAGAATTTAAAGGGTCGGGGGTAAATTCAAAACGCGGAGACGTAAGGACGGCATCCTCCCCCTCCACCGGGTATTTGCGCCAAACTGCGAATCGCAGAAAACGAATGTTATTGTTGCGGTCTGCCCGGCCGGCTGATATAATAATTTTATTGTGTTCGAACCGGCGGATACGCTTGGATATGTTATGAAAGGATGAACGCATGAATCTGATCTGTTGCGCAGACCTTCTGGATGATCTAAACCTCGGCGACAAAGGGAGGCCGGGGACGCTGAAGCATCTCGCCTTTGTGATCGGCGAGAACGTATATAACGCGGCGAAAGGCGCGGCGAAAGACCGGGTCGTATCCATGTTGGACGGATATTACCGCGCTCCCGGCAGATTTGAGAAACTGTGGAACGGGCTGAACGCCGCCGAGCGCAGAATAGCCGCGCTGCATGTTTGGGGGGAGGGTTCCGAGCCAACGGACTGCGCCGATGATGTCGCCCGGGAGTTCGGCCTCACGGAGAAACCGAAGGAAAGATATTACTTTTATGCCCGGAACGGATTGGATCGGTTCAAAGAGAAGTATGCGGGGAATCGCTCGGCGCTGTGGCTGCTTTTCCCCGAAAGCTACGGCAATTGGCTGTTCGACGAAGAGCTGCGCGGCGCCGTCGGCGAGATGAAGCGCGTGTATTCGAAGGTCCCGGACACATTGGTGTTTTCGACGCGTGAAAACAGAATGGGCGACTTCGCGAACATCCTCCGGTTCTGCAACTCAAACAGGCTGACGGTTACGAAAAACGGCATGCTCAGCAAACCCTCCGCGATGAAATTACGGGATTTTTGCGGTTATGAGGAATTCGCCGCCGATATCGAAGCACAGCCTAAGGATATGAGGACGACGGAAAGCTTATTGGTGACGTACCCCTTGGCCGTGCTTTGTGTACTCAGCGGGCTGCTGGCCGTCGCGGAAGGCGAGTGCGTTCCCGGCGGGAAGGCGCTTTCATTAATAGATCTGTCTCCCGAGCGTTTTGTAAAAAAACTGTTTGAAGCGTACCTCAAGAGCAAAAGCTATGATGAGATCACGACCATGAGAGGCATCCTGCCGAAACGCGGGCACGACCCCTCCGACGCCCGGCAAAGCATCGCCGATGAACTGAAATACTGCCCTCCCGGACAGGCCGTGTACACGAAAGAATTGGAGCGGCATTTGCGCATCGCCGAAAAAAACTTTGCGAGGAAAGAAGCGAGATATGTGACGGAACACGGGATCAGTTACTCCAACTTCGGCGTTGAATGGGAGTATTATGAACACCCGCTGATTTACACAATCCTGTCGTTCTTCGGCGCGCTGGGGATCATAGACATCGCGTGGGGAGAAAATCCCGGCGTATACGCCGACCGGGGGCGGCGGCTCCCAATCGCGTTCAGAATCAATCCGCTGGGCGCGTATGTACTCGGACTGTCCGGCTCATATACCGCGCCGGCCAAGCCCAAGGCGATCGTCAAAGGCGGATTTACGGTATTGCCCGACTACACCGTTGTGGTTCCCGAAAGTTCAAACAGGTTCAGGCACGAACTCTACTTTGACAAACTGTTTACCAGGGTGTCCGCAACCGACGAAGCCTCCATTTACAGGCTCGATTTTGAAACGGCGGTCCGCGCCGTCGACAGCGGCGCCGGCGTCGCCGATCTGCGCGGCTATCTGTCCGCTTCGGACAAGCCTGTGCCGGACAACGTCGTCCGGGCTCTGGATGATTGGGAGAAGCAGGCGGGCCGCATCCGGCTCAGGCAGGTAACGATACTCGAATGTGACGACGCCGCTCTGCTTGAGGAAGTGACGCGCTATAGGGGTATGGGTGAATTCGTCAAGGAAAAAATCGCCGCCGCCGTTGTGGTTGACGGCGACTCGATGAAGAAAATCAAGAAAGCGATTGAGAAGAATAAGAGGTTTTGCAGGAATGTTATCTAATCTGAAACAATCTGAATCGAAGCAATCTGAATCGAAGCAATCCGGATGCGTCATCGTTCAAAGCGATTTGACCATACTGCTTGAAACCGACCATCCCTTGTACGAGGAAGCGCGCGACGCGCTGTCGGGTTTTGCCGAAATGGTCAAAAGCCCCGAGTACATCCACACGTACAAGCTGACCCAGCTGTCGTTGTGGAACGCGGCGTCGGCCGGGCTGACGCCGGAGCGGGTCATCGAGGAACTCCGGCGCTTCGCCAAGCACGAACCGCCTCCGATTGTGATCAGCCGCGTACTCGACTGGGGCAAGCGGTACGGCCGCGTGAAACTGTTGATTGAGAACGGCCGGTTTATCCTCCGCTGCGACGACCCATATATCGCCGCCGAACTCGAGAACACCAAGACAGTGGCCAAATACCTCATAAGGCGGCTGGATCCGGTCACTTTTGAGATGGACCTGGCCTATCGCGGGCACATCAAACAGGCTCTGATCCTTGCGGAATATCCGGC
>JAISDM010000241.1 GCA_031264885.1 Peptococcaceae bacterium
AGCCGCGATGTAGTTATAATCATACTCGGCCCCAATGGGAACTCGGAGGAGTACCGAAGTGGTGAAGGGGTCGCACTCGAAATGCGATAGGCCGGCAACGGCGCGTGGGTTCAACCCCCACCTCCTCCGCCAGCGACATTGTCCAATTTAGATATTGGGCTTAAAAATGCCGTGAATTCTGACCGAAAGGTCGGATTCACGGCCTTTTTGTGCTCCAGACAAAACATTGAACCGGTGTCAGGCGAAAAACTGGCTCAAGTACCGTTTGCTGAGGGCCAGGCCGCTCTCTATGGTTTCCGCGTTTTGCTCAAACGCCCGGTCTTCCATTTCTACGCAGACATGCCCGTCGTAGCCGATGTCGCTGAGGGCGCTTGCGTAGGCGCCCCAGTCCACATCCCCGAGCCCTGGAAGCTTCGGCGCCATAAATTCCAGCGGATACGCCATGACGCCCACATCGGCCAGCTTATCCCGGAATAATTTGACGTCCTTGCAATGCACATGGAAGATTCGGTCTTTAAACTCGTAAAGAGGCTTGATATAGTCGATCATCTGCCATACAAAATGGCTGGGATCATAGTTCAGGCCGAAGTATGGGCTGGGGATCGCCTCAAACATCCTGCGCCAGACGGCCGGGGCAGAGGCCAGATTCTGTCCGCCGGGCCACTCGTCGCGCGTGAACAGCATGGGGCAGTTTTCGATCGCGACGCGCACGCCGTTCTCTTCGGCAAAAGCGATGAGCGGCGGCCAGACGGCTTTAAACAAGGCAAAATTCTCTTCCACATCAAGGGTTTGATCCCGGCCGATAAAGGTCGTCACCATTCCGACGCCCAGGTCTTTGCCGGCCACGATGAGCTTGCGCAGATGCTCGGCGGCGGCCTCGCGCTTGCCCGGATCGGGAGATAAAATGTTGGGATAAAAACCCAGCGATGATATCTCTACGCTGTGCCGCTCGCATACGGCGCGCACATGTTCGGCGTCCAAACGGTCCACATCCAGATGACTGACGCCGGCGTACCGGCGCTCGGCGCCCGCGGCGGGCCAGCAGGCCAGTTCCACACAGCCATAGCCCAGCTTCCCCGCCGTGGCGACGACGTCGTCAAATCCCAGATGTCCCAGGATCGAACTCACGAATCCAAGTTTCATTACATCAACATCCCTTCCTTTTAATGTTGCAGTTCGGTTTGTCAAAGACGGGGCGGCAGAATGCCGCCCCCTACGGGTATTCGCGCCCTGTCATACCGCGTCGCGCCCTGTCATTCCGGCTTTATGCCGGAATCCAAAAATGATAAACCAAGGAACCTGGATTCTGGGACAAGCCCAGAATGACAAGATATGGCGCCGGAATGACAGGAATATGCCGCCCCTGCGGGCGCATAAGAGGGGCGTCTGTTTCAGAAGCGGATCTCTTTCCCTGTTTCGGCGGATCTGTAGATGGCGTCCAGCGCCGCGGTGACCAAGAAGGCTTGCTCGGGTTTCACCAGGGGCGAGCCCTGGCCGCGCAGGGCCATGAGCCACTGTTTGGCCTCGATGACGCCGGGATCCTGCGAGGCGCCGTCGAAATAAGCCACATGGCCTCCGGGCGCGATTCTCTCCTCCAGCAGAAGGCCGTGAGCGCCCCGGTTGATGTACAGCTCATCCTTCTCAAAGCTCATGCCGGAACGGATCTCGGCGCCCGCCTTCGTGCCGCACAGGGTGGTGGCCGCTTCGCGGGACTCCAGCACATTGAGGGCCCAGGAAGCCTCCAGGATGACGGTGGCGCCGTTTTTCATTTTGATGAAACCGAAGGCGGAATCCTCCACTTCGTAGGTTTCGGGATCCCAGGGGCCAAAGATGTTGCCCTCGGTGGCTTCCCGCAGCCTGCCCAATTTGTGAAAAACGCTCCCGCTCACGCTCTGCAGCTCATAATTATCCATCATCCAAAGGGTCAGATCCAGGGCGTGGGTGCCGATGTCGATCAAAGGCCCGCCGCCCTGCTTGGATTTGTCCGGAAACACGCCCCAGGTGGGAACGGCGCGGCGGCGCACCGCCGGAGCCTTGGCGAAATAAATCTCACCCAGCTCGCCCGCGCGGCAGACTTTATGCAGCATCTGCGCTTCCGGCCTGAAACGGTTCTGATAGCCGATCGTAAAGAGCCGGCCGCTTTTTTTCCAGGCGTCCATCATCTGCTGGGCGTCTTCCGTATTGGCGGCCATGGGCTTCTCACACATCACATGCTTGCCCGCGGCAAAAGCGTCCGCGGTGATCCGGCAGTGAGAAACATTCGGCGTCAGAACATGCGCCGCTTCCACATCCGGGTTCTTCAGGAGTTCCCGATAGTCGGTATAGACCTTCGCGCCCCCGGCGCCATATTCCCTGGCCGCCTTGGCCGCGCGCTCCTCAATAATATCGCAAAACGCCACAATTTCGCACAGTTCATGATTTGCTTTGAGACTCGGCAGATGCTTCAGCTCGGCGATGCCGCCGCAGCCGATGAGTCCGACCTTCACCTTTGTATCGCTCATAAATCGTACAGCTCCTCCCATCATTTCAGTCATGCCCGTCATTCCGGCGTCACAGCCATATCAGTCACGCCAGGCTTGTGACCCGGAATCCGTCAAATTCCTCAGTCGTCATAATCGAAGCGGACGGCCATACCCGTCTCCGCCGATTGAAACACCGCCTGCATCAATTCCAGGACCCGCCGGACTTCCTCATTCTTGATTTTGAACGACTCTTTGCCGTTGAGTACCGCGCGGTAGTTGCGGTAAAACTCCAGCCAGGCGGTTTCCGCGGCTTCCGGCACGGCCGGCAGATCCTCCTCCAGCAGTTCGCCGGGCGGCACGGGGATATAACTGCGGGTGGGGCCGGCCACGTTGGGCTCGATGCGGGGCGGCAGTTTCTCCAGCACGCGGCTGGTCTTGTACAGCTTCCCGTCCCCCGCGAAGGAGAGTATCTCCGCGGTCCCCCTGTCTCCGCAGACAAACCAGCGCGGATAGGGTTTCAGCACATAGGTACACAGGTTCAGGTTCACCGTTTGCCCGCCGCGGAACTTAATGATGATTTTGTAATAATCGTCCACCTCTGTGTGGAACACGTTCTTCAGATCGGCAAAAACCGTACCGACCTTGTCCGGGATCAGTTGCAGCGCCTGATCGATGCAATGCACGCCCCAATCGTACACCATGCCGCCGCCGTATTCCTTAAACTGGTGCCAGCCCTGCACACGCCCGCTGGGCATATGGATGTTGGACTCGATGTTGAAGATTTCGCCGATCCGTTTTTCGTCATAGATTTTTTTTACGATACAAAAATCCCTGTCCCACCGCCTGTTCTGGTGTACCTCAAACAGCACGCCCCGCTCCCACGCCGCCTGTACCATTGCGTCAAAATCGGCGGGGAGCAGCGCGGCCGGTTTTTCGCAGATCACATTCTTCCCCGCGGCCGCCGCTTTGACCGCGTATTCTTTGTGCAGATGATTGGGAACGGTCAGCAATACCGTATTGATGGAGCCGTCATTAAAAAAACCTTCCTCGTCATTGAGGTACGCCTTGACGCCCAGCGCCTCCGCGTCCGCCAACTGAACGGCCTCAATGTCGCAGGCGGTCACAAACGTGACCCCCGGAACCTTCACATGTTCCGCGTGATAATGTCCCATACCGCCGAATCCCATAACGCCTATTCTCAGATCCATCGGCCCTACTCCTTTCTCATACGACGCATTTTATTATTGACATACAGTGTGGACGCCACATCCAGCCCCACCGCGAACAAAATCAGCAAACCCTTGGCCACCAGCTGCCAGTTGGAGTCCATGCCCGCCAGGTTGAGTACATTGGTAATCACGCCCACGATGAGACAGCCCAGCAACGTGCCGCCCACTTTCCCATATCCGCCCGACAGCGGCGTGCCGCCGATTACGACGGCCGCGATGGCGTCCATCTCCATGCCCTGGCCGGCGGGGGGCTGGGCGCTGGCCGCGCGCCCCGTCATGATGGCGGCGGCAATGGCGGCGCAGACGCCCATCAGCACATATACCAGCACAATGGTCTGGTCCACGTTCACCCCGGACGTGCGCGCGGCTTCCCGGTTGCCGCCGGTGGCGACAGCGCGGCGGCCGAACGCCGTCATATTCAGCAGGACAAAAACCGACACCCCTACGGCGGCCATAATATAAATAGGAATGGGAACAGGCCCCCAATAGCCCTGCCCGACCGCCCGGAACGCGGGCGGAATGCCGGAGACGGGGGAGGTGTTGCTCAGCAAGTAACAAGCCCCCTTAAACACCTGTCCGCTGGCCAGCGTAACGATGAACAGCGGCAATTTGAGTTTTACCCCGATCAAACCGTTGATTAGCCCGCACAGAGCGCCGGCGGCGATGCCCACGGCCAGCGCGCCCCAGAAGCCCAGGGCGGTCTTTGAGATCATCGCCATGATCACGCCCAGCATACCCAGCATGGTGCCCACGGAAAGATCCAGATTGCCGGAAGCGATGACGCAGGTAAATCCGATTCCTATGACGGCGCTGGTGCAGATTTGCCGGACGACATTCGTCAGATTGGTCAAGGAAAAAAACAGTCCGTTGGTGGCGACAAAGCCTACGGCGCATAAGGCCATCAGGATAATCAGCGCCTTGTTGTCCATGACAAAGTTCAAAAACTTTGCTTTCCATTTAGAGCTTCTGTTCGTGGAATTCAATGGTTATCCCCCCTGCGTGTCTATGGTTCCAAAAGCGTATTGCAGCAGTTTTTCCTGGCTGGCCGACCCGCGGGGGATATCGCCCGCGAGTTCTCCCTCGCGCACGACGATCACTCTGTCGCTCATCCCCAGAATCTCAGGCAGTTCGGAAGAAATCATGATCACGGCTTTGCCCTGCCGCGCCAGCATACTGATGAGACGGTGTATCTCGGCTTTGGAACTGACGTCGATGCCTCGCGTGGGCTCGTCCAAAATCAGCACCGTAGGGTTGGTCTGCAGCCATCTGGCAATGATGGCTTTCTGCTGGTTGCCGCCGGACAGAGCGCTGATGCGCTGCCTCATGTTCGGCGTTTTTACATTCAGGGCGCCCACCATTTTTTCAGCGTCTCCGGTTTCTTTGCTTCTGTTCACAAAACCCAGGAAACGGGTGACGGTCTTCAGATAAGCCAGGGATATATTCAGGGTTACCGACAAGTTGGGGATGATGCCTAAGCGCAGGCGGTCTTCCGTCACCATCGCCAGCCTGTGCCCGATGGCGTCCGCCGGCGACTTGACCCGGATCTGTTTCCCCCCGAGCCAGATCTCGCCCGAGTCCAGTTTGTCGATGCCAAATATGGCCCGCATGATCTCCGTCCGTCCCGCGCCCACCAGGCCGTAGAAACCCAAAATTTCCCCGGCGCGCACCTCGAAACTCACATTGCTGAAGACACCGGCGGAAGACAGCTGCTTCACTTCCATCACCACATCCCCGATTTCAGCCTCTTCTTTGGGGAACAGCGCGGTGATTTCGCGCCCGGCGATCTCCGTCACCAGCTGATCCTTGGTGATGCCGTCCGTGGGATGGTCGGACACATATTTCCCGTCGCGCATAACGGTGACATGGTGGCAGATATCAAAAATTTCATCCAGTTTGTGGGAAATAAAAATGATCGAAACGCCGTTTTCCGAGAGTTCGCGGGCAATAGCGTAGAGAAGACGGACTTCCGAGTCCGTCAAAGAACTGGTGGGCTCGTCCATCACCACGACTCTGGAATCATAAGAAATGGCTCTGGCCAGCTCTACCAGCTGCATGTGAGCGATGCTCAGCCGGTGAACCATCGTTCTGGGATTGATTTGGATCTTTAAACGGCGCAGCAGATCCTCCGTGGCTTGATAGCGCCGGTTTTTGTCGATCAGCCAGCCTTTCTGAAAATCCTTTTCCCGTCCGATCCAGATGTTCTCCGACACGTCCACGGTAGGCACCAGGCTTATTTCCTGATGGATCATAGAAATGCCCGACGTCAAAGCGTCCCCGGGCGATTTAAAATTCACCGGCCGCCCTTTGTAAATGATCTCCCCGCTGTCCGGAGTATAGATGCCCAGCAGTATCTTCATTAAGGTGGATTTTCCGGCGCCGTTTTCACCGATCAGCGCGTGAATCTCACCCTTCTTTACGCGCAGATTCGCTTTATCCAGAGCTTTGACGCCGGGGAATGTTTTCACAATATCCCGCATTTCCAAAATGATCTCGTCTCGCGGCACGCCCGGTCACCTCCTGTGTCGTCAGACCCATTGAACGCCGCTGAATTTTTGCAGATTCCCGCGGCTGATTTTGATGCTCTCAAATTCTCCCAGCTGACTGAAATCCTGCTCTAAGACGATATACTCCGCCTCGCAGACCTCGTTTCCCGTTTGAATGATGCTTTGGATGTCCATAAGTCCGGCGCCGATTTCAGCAAAGGTAATCTCGCGCATATCGCGCCCAAAGCGGTCGAAATCGATATAATCGCCGCTTTCCTCCGCGGAAGCCAGCAGGTTGATCTCAGACTCGTATCCCTTAGTATAGTCCTTTTGGTGGATAAGACATACACGGCGCCCCAAACGTTTCAAAAGGGCCACCGGATCCTGCCCGGCGCGCATGGCCCAATAGGTGTCAATTTCAAAGCCGACCAGTCCCGGATCAAGGCGCTCCAGCAGCGTGTCGAACGCGGTTTGACCGTCCAAATGCTGAAATTCGTGAAAATGGTTGTGGTACACCATCCGCATCCCGGCGGCTTTGCACATCTCCCCCATCCGATTGAGCGACTCGGCGGTCGCTTTCACCTCGTCGGAACCGCGGTAAAAGGCGATGGGATAAACGATATACTTTGTGCCGATTTGACGGTGGTATTCGAGAACAGGCGGCAGTCCCCGGGGCGTGAGGGGCATCACATGCGCTCCTATGACCTTGGCGCCCAGACCGTCCAGGAGTTCCTTCATCTGAGGCGCCGGCACCGCGAATCCGACGCCGGGATCCTGATCGGAATCGTGGTTCGCCACTTCCAAATTGCGGTAGCCGGTCTCGACCACCTTGCGGACGGTAGAAATAGGATCCCGGGACATGTTTTGACGTACTGAGTAAAGCTGAATCGCTGCTTTCATCATTTTTCTCCTTTGCTCAAGCAGGTTTTTCGTGTAAAATTTCATATATTTTATCATATGATATCAATATACCGCCCAATAAGTCAAGGCGTTTTCAGAAATATTACAAATATCCGCGCGTAATATTTTATGGAATATTTGTTATGTATTTCCATTATTGTGCCATACCCCCGCAGGCGTGCGGCAGAATGCCGCCCGCCTGGGTACCATACATTCCTGTAAAATTTACAATAAATTTTATATTTAAATTTTCCACTTGATTTTTTCGTTGCAATAATGTACATTCTAAGTGTGAAAATTTGATCGCTTTTGAATCAAATTTACAAACCGTACAGTTATAAAGCTTGCGGAATATCGTGAGAAACAATCAAAGGGTATCAAAAAGGAGGAGAAAAGCTATGAAAAAAATGTGCAGGAGAGTTTCATTGTTTCTGGCCATACTGATGATGGCCGCCAGTCTGGGGGCGTGCGGATCCAACGCGCCGGGAGCCGGCAATTCCAACGCCGCCGGCAGTTCCGGCAGCCCCGCCAAACCCAGCGATCCGCCCGGCGAAAAGAGGATTACCGTCGGACTGGCCGTGAACGCTCTGGACGTCTTTCAAACCGAGTGGCGGGATATCTTCGTGGAGGTCTGCGGGGAAAAAGGGATCGACGTGATTCAGACCAACGCGGACGGCAAAGTGGACAAGCAGCTGTCCGATGTGGAAGCTTTAATTGAACGGAAGCCCGACGTTATTGTCATCAAAGCCGTGGATTCCCAGGGTTCCGTCCCTGCTTTCGAAGCCTGCGAGGCCGCCGGGATTCCCACGATCGCTTCCGATCTTCTGGTGGACGGCTATGACAATACCCTGAAACTCGGTTCGGATCAGCACGTCCTCGGCCTGATGCAAAACGAATGGTATGTCAAGAAGCTGGACGCCGATCCCAATTTTAAATTGAAGATGGGTTATATCTGGGGCTCCCAGGGCATGTCGACCACTTACGACCGCTACCAGGGCTTCCTGGACGGGCTGGTGAACGCTTATCCCGGCCGGGTCGAAGTGCTGGCGGAAAAAGTATGCAACTGGTCCGCCACCGAGGCCATGGCCGTGACGGAGGATTGGCTGCAAGCCTTCCCGGAAATGAACGCGATTCTCTCTCAGTCCGATGAAATGGCCCTCGGCTGCGTCAACACCCTCACTGCCGCGAACGCGGATTTCGACAATTTCTATATCTGCGCTTACGACGGCTCTCCGGAAGCGAGACAAGCGCTCCGGGAGGGCAAAATGAAAGCCACCGTCTACACCCACAAGCGGTCCGCCGTGGAGGTTACCGTGGAACACGCCTTGCGCGCCGCGGGCGGAGAGAACCTCGCCGGCCAGTTCGTCGACTATACCAGGGACGTGGCGGTTGTGATGGACGCCGATAACCTGAACGAGATGATGACGCGGTTCGGGATAACGGACTGATAACAAAGGAACAATGTATCCGTAGGGGCGGCATTCTGCCGCCCGGCCCAAAACAACGAGTGAACGCATCCGTAGGGGCGGCATCCTGCCGCCCGGTTCAAAACAACGAGCTGATAACAAAGGAGTGTAACGCGTATGATGAAGATAGGAATTCAACTCTATTCCGTGCGGAAGCATATGGCCCGCAATCCCATCCAAACGCTGGAACAGGTGGCCAAAACCGGATACCGGTATTTGGAGACAGCCAACCATCAGGCGGATAAGGATTATGTCACAGGTTTCGGCCTGTCTTCTCAAGATACGAATGAGCTTTTGCTGAAACTGGGCGTCCAGATTGTCAGCGCGCACATTTCGCCGCTGGATCCCAAGGATCAGGCGCACATCCACAAGGTGCTTTCCCAGCAGCAGGCCATTGGCGTGAAGTATGTGGCCACAAATCTGCACGATTTCCCCAACCGTGAAGTGACGCTGTATTACGCGGACTTCCTGAGCAAATTGGGAGAGATGTGCGCCCAATACGGCATTCAGCTGCTGTATCACAACCATTTTGCCGAGTTTCGCAAGTTTGACGGCGAGACGGTCTATGACATCCTGATGAACCATGTGGATCCCGCGCTGCTCAAGATCCAGCTGGACACCTATTGGGCCATGCGCGGCGGAGCGGATCCGGCGGATCTGATGAAGAAATACGGCGGCCGCGTGCGCGTCCTTCATCAGAAGGATTACCCCGAATGGGCTATGGACCGGATGAATATGCTGACTGCCTATGAACGCAACCTGCAAGAGGCGGCAAAAGACCTTCCCGCGGATACGGAGGAAGGGCGAAAAAGCCTTTCCGCGCGGGAACTGGACGAACGCGTCCTGAAGGTGTTGCTGGCTGAGCTGGATCCCGCCACCTTTGTAGAAATCGGCACAGGCATTATGGATATCCAGAAATTGATAGACACGGCTAACAATTACTGTCAGACGGAATATATCATATTGGAACAGGATCATACCCAGCTGGACGAAATGGACAGCATCCGGGTGAGCATGGACAATTTCAAAAAGTTCAGCGGGATAATAGGATAACGGCGGCAAAAACGGGCCCGGGCGGCAGAATGCCGCCCCTACGGCGCCCGCGAATGGGCGCCGGTCGGTTATGTGGAGCTGCGCACCACCACGTCCGCCGCCAATATCACACCCTGGGACAGGGCGGAATGCTGGTTGATCAGCCGTATCAGCGAGGCCGCGGAGGTGCTTCCGATGTCATAGCGCGGCATATTCACCGTCGTAAGCGGCGGCTCGTTCATGGCCGCCATGGAGATATTATCAAAGCCCATCACGGCCACGTCCTCCGGGATTCGCAGGCCGAGGTCGTGGGCCGCGCGGGTAACCGCGATGGCGTAGATGTCCGACACGGCGAAGATGGCGTCGGGGCGGCCGGCGTCGGTGAGCAGTCGATACGCGACGCTGAGCGCGACGTCAAAATTAATGGTGGTGAGATGATAAATCAGCGATTCGTCCAACGTGAGACTGTAGTGAAGCAGCGCGTCCCTGTAGCCGTTTTCACGTTTTCGTCCATACATGGACCGGCGGGTGGAGTTCAGAAACGCGATGCGTCTGCGGCCGGTGTGATATAAGAGCGATACGGCGTTGTAGGCGGCCTGGTAATCGTCGATGCCCACGTAAGGGTAAGGAAGATTCTCGTCATATTCGCAGCACTGAACCACGGGCAGGGAGGGGTTGACGGCGGCGTACAGGTTCTTCATGTTGTCCGCGTATTCCAGCGTGATCAATCCGTCAAAAATATCCTGCCTGAAAAAATCCAGCGTTGAAGCGCGGAAATTTCCTTTGGATTTGGATTGAATGATCACCATATTGTAGTCGTTATTGTCCAAAACGCTCTGAATGCCGTCTAAGATATCGTTGTAGAACGGGTTGGACAAACTGGGCGCCACCACCGCCACGAGATGTGTTCCCGTTCTTTGCGGAAAAACTGGCCCCGGGATCCTATAACTCAGACGTTTCGCCGCTTCCAGCACCCTTGCCTCTACGTGCTCGGAAACATTGTCTTTATGATTGAGAACTCTGGAAACAGTAGCGGTGGAAACGCCGGCTTCACGGGCGACGTCGTGTATGGTTGGCTTCGTTATGTTCAACACCTACTTATTTAGAAATCCTTATTAGAAATCCTTACTGCCATTTTAGGCGTCAAATCAGGGGATGTCAATAAGCCGGACCGTGTTTTTTCATGATTATTTTACTTTTTCCGCCTAGATTTGACCGGGCTTATCCTGCATAATAACAGTTATCCGGCGTTTTTTTTGCCGGGCGGTATATTCAACGAGTTTTAAAATCGGCGCGCGAGGTGATGAGATGCTTTTCAAAAAAGCCAGACTGATCGTAATACTTATGCTTGTAATAAGCTTGCTCCCGGGAACGGCGGCGGCTGCGATGGTTGAGGTTCAGAAAAATTTGGTGAATATCCGGCAAAGCCCCACGACGGCTTCGGCTTCGCTGGGAATGGCAGACAAAGGTACGCTGTTTACGGTTAAAGGCCAGGAAAACGACTGGACTCAGGTGGCGCTCACAAACGGGACAGGCTGGATACGCAGCGACTTGCTTCAGGTCGCCGCCCAGGTTCAGTTAACCGCTTCCAGTGTCCGCGTGCGCAAAGGGCCGGGCACGAATTACGATATCCTCGGACAGGTCGGCCGCGGCGAGACCTATCCGCTGCTCGGGGCGCAAAACGGCTGGTATCAGATTGACAAAGGATGGATCTCCGGCGATTACGCCACGGTAGTCGCCGGCGGCTCACCCGCGGCCGCCGTTCCCGCGGCGGCGGAACCGACCGCCGCGCCTCCCAGAGAAACGTCCGGAGAAGTGTCTGTCGAAACATCCGGAGAAACGCCCGCGGCGGCGCCGGCTGCGGCCGCGGCTGCTCCTACGGAAGCGCCCCCCATCTCCGCCGGCGGCGAGGCCCAGAATGTGCTCAGCCTGTCGCCTTCTCCCGCGGCGGTGGTTCAGGACGTAATGGCGGTTCCGCTGGGCAGAGGGGTCTCCTTCTCCGTGATCGACGCCGGCGGACGGCCCGACTTGGTCGTCAAAGGCGTGGAACCGTCCCAGGTGCAGACCCAAATTCAGTCTTCCAGCATGGGAAAGAGCCTTTCCATTATAATATCCGGCTCCTATGTGTATCAATACGAGTCGGCGGTGGAGCGTCTCGGACTGACGAAGGTCTCTCTCAGCGGCACGGGCGGATCACTGACCGTGCTGATTGAATCGACGTTCAGCATCGCTTTGAAGCAGAATTACGACGCGGCCACCCAATCGCTCAGACTGGGCTTGACGGAACAAGTGATCCAAACCCAATCCGCCGCCGCGGTGTCCGCGCCTTCGAATCAAGGCGCGCGCAGAACCGTTGTGATCGATCCCGGACACGGGGGATTTACCGCCAACGGATTCGACCCGGGCGCGCTGGGCTATTTGACCCGGCTTCCGGAGCGGGTGGTCGTACTGGATATTTCCACGCAATTGAAAGCCATATTGGAAAGCAACGGGTACAACGTCATCATGACCCATACGGGAAGCACCTCCCTGAGCCTGACCGGCAGAGCGGACGTGGCCAATAACGCCGGCGCGGATATCTTCGTGTCTGTCCACGCGAACGCGTCTCTAAGGCACGATTACGGCGGCCACAGCACTTATTTCTACGCGCCTGCCAGCAATCCGGCGCTGTACGCGCAAAGGCGTCTCCGCAACATGCTGGCGGCGGATATTCAGGGGGAAATGGTGAAAGCCGGGGGCCGGATCGATTTGGGCGTTATGGAATCGAATTTCGCGGTATTAAGGGATACGAGGGTGCCTTCGGTATTGATAGAAACGGCGTTCTTGTCCCATCCGGAGGAGGAGCAGCTCCTAGGCAGCGCGGATTACCGGAGAAAATTGGCGGAAGGCATCGCGAAAGGCATCCACATGTATTTCCAGCAAGTCAATTAAAGACGGGAAACGGGCGGCAGAATGCCGCCCGTTTTTTTTTTGCGTACGCGGCGAATTTTCAAACCGCGGACCACATATGATGATCATAATACCCCGCCCACTAAAAAGGAGGCCCCATGTCCCTGCCGGTACTGCTTTTGACCGCGGTGGCCCTTTCTATGGACGCTTTTGCCGTGGCTGTATGTAAGGGGCTGAGCATGGACCGCGCCGATTGGAAAAAATCCGGTATTGTCGGCGCCTACTTCGGTCTGTTTCAGGCATTGATGCCCCTGACCGGATTTTTGCTGGGTACGCGCTTTGCCGCCCGGATCAAGGCTGTCGATCATTGGGCGGTCTTTCTCCTGCTGGGGATCATCGGCGGCAAAATGATCAAAGAGAGCCGGGCGTACCATGTGAATCCGCCGGGGAGCGGGGAGACGGTGAACGCCGGCGTGATGCTGCCTCTGGCGGTGGCTACAAGCATCGACGCCCTGGCCGTGGGTCTGACGTTCTCGCTTCTTCACGTTCCTATTGTGCCGGCGGCGCTTTTAATCGGCGCGGTCACGTTTACGATTTCCGCACTCGGCGTGAAGATCGGCAACTGGTTTGGCGGGCGTTTTCACGCCAAAGCGGAGTTGGCCGGCGGAATCGTTTTGATTGTGATCGGTATGAAAATTCTGCTGGAGCATTTGATGTGGATTTGATCAGACGAAAGGCTCCAGAGAGGATTCGTCTTCCTCAAATGTCGCCTGGCCCAATTCGTTGATTTGAATCTCGTCCGCTTCCCCGTATTGGTACAGCTGATCCAGTATTTCAATGGCGGTACGGATGCGGGTGCGCAGGAGGTAACCGTATTTCTCGGTAATGGCCAGCACTTTCCCGGGGTCGAAGTTCGGGCGCCAGTCGTAGGCTTGGCCGTGATACTGCTGGATTTTGGTCAAAATCTCAAGGATTTCCTCTCTGTTGAGCGGGAGCAGCTGTGTGGCTGAAGCGACGCCGGACAGCACCGTTCCTATCTCTTCTTTGAGTTCCGGGGGCAGCAGGGCTTCCTCCAGATTCGCGTGTTCATGTTTGGCTTCAATGACGTCCGGGATATAAGAGGCGTTGAAAGCGAACAGGCTGAATACCCCTTCTATGCGCTTCGGCCTCAGCAGCGCGGCCATATTGCCGTATGCCGACAGCCGCCCTTTCTTGCTCAGCCGGCCGGTCAGCTCGGCTTCGTCAAAAAGCAGCGCCCAGCCGTCATAGCCCAGTTCCAGGAACAGGCGCGACAGAAACGCGAAATAATCCGTAACATCCCGGTTTTTTACAAAATCAATGTTAAATTCGGCGCTTTGGTTATAGACGCGTTTGTAGATCTGGCGAACGGTGGTATTCGCCATGAAATCCCCTTCGAGATCCCCCAGAAGCGCGTATTTCTCATCGTCGTTCTGGGTGCCCAGGTAGGATTTCAAAACAAAAAACAACCGGTTCGTCTCCAATCCGGTCAGGCAGTATTCCAGCAAAGACGCCGCGAACGGGCTGCCGGGGGAAAGACGCTCAAGGGCGGCGGCGATCCCGGGCTGGATCTGACCCGGAAGATAGGTGCCTTGCAGCACTTTCGGATATAAGAGATGCAGGCCGGACAGGGGCGTTTCCTTGCTGAGGGTGACTGTGCTGACCACGATGTTCTGCTGCCGCGCCATGCCGGCGACGGTGTTCAGCAGATGGGTTTTGCCCTCGCCGTACTTGCCGGATATGATCCGGCCGCCGGAGCGGCGGTCTTCCGTCATCTGTTCCAGCGCGTCCTGCAGTTCCCGCAGGATCTTCGGACGGGCGGAGGAGAAACAAAGCCCGACCTCTCGGGAAGAGATTCCCGAACGCAGAGCCTCAATGATGCGCCGGGCGTAAAAATCACTCATATCCAATGCCTCCAGTACCAATATCCGTGTCCGTGTCAAAATCCGTATCCGTATCCGCGGCGTTAACGGCGCCTTCCGGTCCGGGCGCCTCAACCGCCTCAGTCGCCTCCAGCGCCGCAAGCGCCTCAGGCGTCTCGGCCATCCCGGGCGTATCGGCCCCCGCAAGCTTGTCCAAATCGATGATATCGGCAAACAAATTGAACCGGCGGCTTTCGATCTCGTTTTGGACGCGCATCCAGAGCGCCTGGTAAGATTTGAGCCCGGCGGACTCGTTATCCGCCAGTTCCCGGTCGAAGGCAAATACAAACATAATATGGCTGAGGGTATCGATCTCATCGATCAGTTCCCGGATGCTTTCGTAGGCGTCTTCCCGCCGCATCTTGGTATACCGGATCTCTTCCAGGAACGAGCCGCCCGTCAGAATTTCCAAATCATCGATGCCAACGACCAATCCGGTATAACCGGCGATCCGAAGGATTTCCACCAGGGAACGGAGCATATGCCGCGCGTTGTGCCTGGTGATTTTGGACGACAGCCCCAGTTTGCGCAGCGTCGGTAAGCGCACGCCTTTCTCACTTGTCAGCCAGGCCGTCAAAAGCGCCTGAGAAGAGGGTTCCAAAACAGGGTATCCTATGATCCCGCCGGTCATCAGCCCGGCGCAGACAGAGAAACTCTTGTCGATGCGGGGATTTTTGAAGAACATCTCATTCAATTGAGACCGCAGTTCCCGCCGGGTGATGGGATCGAACAGTCCCTTGTCCGTCAGATAATCCGTGAAACTCATGTCCGCGGGGATCTCTTCCGGGGAATAGCCCATTTCGGCGATGATTTTTTGAGCGCAGTTTCCCAGACAGGCAGTCAAATCCACGGCGTTCAAAATCGACGCGAATATCTCCTTGAAATCGTGGATCCAGGTGCTTTTCGCCGAAAGGGACGCGGTCTTGTAGCCGCGTTGAGCGGCTTCGGACAGGAATTGCCGCAGACAGCGGCTTTTGCCGGCGCCGAAATCCCCCGTGATAAATTTGATTTTGCTGGCGCCGTGAGCGATGTAAGCGTCCAAATATTGCTCCAGCCAGAAACGCGCGACTATATCCGGCCCGCCGCCGGAATTCTCCCTCATGCTGATTCCTCCCTAAATATGTCGTCCGGGATCCTAACACGAGTATATCCCGCTTACTCGCGGTAAAAACGGATGGTGGCGAGGTAATGCTCGTTGCCGGCCATGTCCACGATGCGGATGGCCTTGGCGTTGTCCCGGCTGGGCCCGAACTGGAAGCGGCGGCCGTCGCCGGCTTCATTGGATTCCGCGGCGTACAGCCGGGCCAAGTCCAAGGCGTAAGCCTGCGTATTATATTCCCTGCGGAAGCGGCGCATGGGCGTCAGATATTTGTAGAGCGTGGCCAGATAGATATCGGCGTCGGCGGCGACCGTCTTCGATTTGGCCGCGTCCAGAAGGGCCAGATCGTATGCGGCTGCCAGCTCCGCCGCGTATTGTACCGGGTTGAAAGCGGCGGACAGCAGCTTGGCGCGCTGTTTCGCCAGATATGCCGTCAGCGCCCGGGGGCGCAGTCCGATGGCTTTGCGTCCGTTGATCTGCAGATCCGCGTTTGCGGCGTCGATTTTCAGCCGGTAGGGAAACACCTCATACGTCGTGCCTTCCCCCTGGATGTCAACGCCGTTCTCCCGGCACAACTCGATTAACTGCCGCGCAAAATCGCCTGATTCCAGGTAAGCCCTCATGTCGGCGGATTGGATGATACCCACCATGTCCGAGACAGCCCGGTGGTTCTCCGACGCGGCGGACTGGATGGCCGGTAAATCGCGGGACGCGGATTTAATATCCCCGTTCGCCATATTCCTTCGGATGCGCGTAAGCAGTTTTTGCTGAGACGATATCCGCTCTTTGAGCGCGTCGTCGGCCGCGGCGTACTCACCGTAAAAATCCTCATAATTCATAAAATGACCTCTTTTCAATAGACAAAGATTTTTATATACTGTGTTTGTGCGTTTGTCTGATTTTATCCCATAAACACGTTTTTTGTCAAATTTTGATTTAAAAAATCTGTGATTTGCAATGTGGAAAAATTCCCCTCCTGGGAGGGGAATAAAAGACACGCCGTTCATGGCGCCGTAGGGGCGGCATTCTGCCGCCCGGAAGAGGGTCAACAATGGAATCATCTACACAGGATAAATACACGCTGCAAAATGTGACGCTGTATCCGTGGCAGGAGGAATGCCTTAAACGGTGGGCCGGGCGCGGCTGCCGCGGCATTGTGGGCGTGGCCACCGGCGCGGGCAAAACGATGCTGGCTCTGGCGGCGGTCTGCCGTTTGGCCGCCCGGCTTGGGACGGGCGCCCTCAAGGTCAAAATCATCGTGCCCAAGGTTTTTTTGGCCGGGCAGTGGCGCGCCGACCTGATGGATTTTTTGGGCCTGACCCGCGATGAAATCGGCCTGTTTTACGGCGAGCTCAAAGAGAACTCGGACAAGCCGTTTATGATCTACGTGCTGAATACCGCGCGGGTCTGCGTGGCCAGGCACATTGTGGAAGATGTGAAATCGGGGGCTTCGGTGCTGTTGATCTGTGATGAGTGTCACCATTTTGGCAGCCCCGAGAACGCCCGTGTGTTTGATTTTTTGCCGCATATCCCGCCGGAGCGGTATTTCACCCTGGGACTGTCGGCGACGCCCCGGGGCGAGCGTTATGAGGAGGTCGTCGTTCCGGCGCTGGGACGGGAGTTTTACCAGTACGATCTCTCGGACACCGGGCGGGACCGCATCACCGCCGATTACACGGTTTTTAACATCGGAGTGGATTTTACGCCGGAGGAACATGAGGAATACGAAGAATTCTCGGATAAAATTTTCCGTTTAAAAATGAAATTGAAGAAGGTCTGTCCCTCTTTGAAGGA